>JAJYPQ010000314.1 GCA_021795255.1 Pseudomonadota bacterium | reverse complement strand
AATTTTACCCAATATCGCATCGCGATTCTCTTCCATTGCGGGAAGCTTGACCTTTATCCGGCGGGGCGTCCGTCATGAGGCTTTTATGGGCTACCCACACGAAACCCGGAAGAGCCGAAAATATAGGGTCATCACGACAATGAGTATGAGGTCATAAAAGCTATGTTAATCACTCACCCCACATTAACCGCGTCAACCTCAATTACCCACGGGGCGATAATCGGCGCGGTACTTGGTGCCCTAGTGTCTGGTGGTGTGGTATTGTTCGCCCAGTGGCGGCAACACGTCCGCGCAAGGACAGCGGCACTACGCGCGTTGTTTGTAGAAATGATGGGAAACGCGAACGCTGCCTTGAATACGAGCGAGTTCCTTGTTCTTTTAAGGGAGACTCCAGTTGGCGGGTCGAGAGACTCGCAGTCTTGGCAAGAAGTTGGGGCAAGGCTCGCTCTAGACTACAGTAACCATGTCTGGACAGAGCAATTGCCGCTATTAGCAGATCGCCTCGAATGGCCTAAGTTACGTACCTGTATGGACGCATACTCGTACGCTTCGCTGTACTTTCATTCAATAAGAGCGCCTGACAATTCGGCCAAGTTTCTGGATAAAGCCTTTATCGCGTCGGCTTGTAAGTTCCGGAAAGCGATTGATGAGATTTACGAAAGTAAAAACTTCATTCGATGTTCCGAAAAGGCGGTATTTGAAGCTGACCTAAAGCTCTTGCGATCAAAGTCTGGCGAATGTGACGGGGAGCCTAGTCAGCCTAGTAATCTTGCGCATTGATCGTGGACGCGGCCGCCGCCGCCACTGGTCGCTCTGCGGCATGACGGGCGCGCTATAGCGGCTTCACTCGCCCTTACGGGCGTCCAGCCGCCCGCGCCTCCGGTCTGCAACGGGGGTTGGGGTTTACAGAGTGCGGGAGGGCTCGGTGCCAGAACCTCGGCACCCCTGTCAAAGGTGGTGCCCATGCTTTCCGTGGCCGGGGGTTTTTGGGAAACTGGCACGGACCTCAAACAGGAGGGGGCCCGGGCAATAAAAGCCCGGGCCCCCTCCTTCCTAGGAGGTTCCTAAAAGAACCTCCTGGAAAATCCTACTTACCCTGGCCTAGGAGGGTACGGTCGTGGCCTAGGAGGGTACGGTCGTGGCCTAGGAGGGTACGGTCGTGGCCTAGGAGGGTACGCCCACCCACTTTTTCATTTTGGAATACGCGATCGCCGACAACCAGCACGCCCGCTCCTTCCAACGTCTCCTGGTCCTGCCGTACCAGTTGCCGGTTCCGCCTGGTCACTTCAGCCCCGACCTCGCGGATCAGCCCGTCCAGCTTCCAGCCGCCTTTGGGTGTATCGCGGTGAGTCAGTACCTGCCGCGCGACCGCCGCGGAAATGCCGTGGCGAATCGCACCCAGGGGGGTCGGGTCGTAATGGAGGGGGATAGGATCGTCGCGCATCCATGCGCTCCAGGTGGGTGTCAGCTCTGCCCGCCATAGCGGCCGTGGCTTCCCCGTTATTGGGTGTATGAGGGTTGTTGTTGTGGGCACCAGTCGATCAAAAATCCCATCGACCAACAGCTTGTCTACACCGCTCACTGTGACCTGCCGCAGCTCCGTGGCGAGTTTTTTTACCCCCTCATGATCGTACCGGCATCCCCCTCCTAGAGTGACACGCAGGTCATGCATGTCGACCAACAAACAGGTGACCTTGTTTGGGAGTACGTGGCTGGCGATCGCGTGGAACTGAACCGCCTCCATCAATAATGCGTTCATCTGCGCGACCTTTCCGTGGACCCGAACGGCACCAAATCCTGGTAAGTCCATCTCCACCGTTTTCCACTCGGTGGCTCTCCGGGGATACTGAAAAATTCGCCAGCGGCCCGTCCGGGCCGTGGTTGTCGGGATCAGCCGATCCCGCCACGCGATAGTGTTGGGGTCTTTCTTTATGATGTCCACCATCCCTCCTTCTCTTCTTCTACGGGCGTTGCCGTTGTTGAGGGCTGTGAGGCTTGTTCGTAAGCCCGGGCATCGAATTCGTCCGCGCTAGGGCCCATGACATTGGCTAGACCCCGCCGGGTTTTTGGCCCTGAGTCCTGGTGGCCGGCTCTCGCGGCCTTCCCTTTGCCTCCTGTCTTTGCCCTTGGAAGTATCTCTAATGCCTTAGTGCCCTCGGGGTCAAACCACGGCACGCCAGTGTGTGTCACCCGCAATGCCTTCCCTGGGAGCCTGGGTCCTCTACTCATTTTCGGGCCTCCGCAAATCCTCCCATAGCCCAGATCAATACCGGCCGCCTGCTCCTCGTCGTCTCCCATCCCTCGAAGAACCCAAACCGCTCGCGTGGCGCAGGCTAAGGCCGTTCCAGCACGGCCTGCCTGGTGGTCGTCGCGTCGGGTCAGCATGGCCTCCTGCCCCACGTGGTGGACTACCAGAACGCTCCCGCCACCGCTTTGCCGAGCCATGCGAATTAGGAGACGCATGAATGTATCGAGGTGGCCATTGTCGTTTTCTGACAGAGAATGAAACATCACCATGGGATCTATGATTGTAAGCCGCATACCGCGCATCGCTTCCAGGAGTACCGCTGCATGTTCGGTAGGTTTTGGCTCCGAGTCCTGGCGTCCGGCCGCCATGAGCGGCATGCGCTCCCCGTCAAGGGGGAGAAAGTCTAGGTTGGTGAGGCCCGCATGGATTTTGCTGGGGTCTACTCCCATCGCAATGGCCACGCTCATCCACGCATCTAGCCTCCGGTGCGCTTCGTCAATGTCATCCTCACCCCACACATAAAGAACGCGCCCTGTCGAATTGGGTGTAGGGAGAAGTCCACCAGCGACCGGGATTCCACAGGCCACGGCCAACCCGAACTGCAACGCCACATTGCTCTTACTGCTCCCATCTGCCCCAACCAAAAGCCCGAGTTGGCCCGCAGGCAAGCCTGCCAACACGAAGTCGACGGGGGGCGCTGCGGGACCAGCGACGAGATCAGCCGCGTTGACGGTGATCATCTATGCAGCCTCCTCGAACAACATCAGCTGGCCAGGGCATGCCTGCCGCGCCCGCCGCACGCGCACCGCCCCAGCCTTGCGCATTTTGCGAGGTTTGCGGGGTGTGGAGGGGTCGCCGAGGAGGTCATAAACGGCCGCCATTTGAACTACCCACCCCCGCGGCTTGCGCCCCGCCTTGGAAGGTACGCGGCGCGTTACGATCCCCTGGGTGATCGGGTCGTTCAGGTGGGCGGCAATCTGATCTTGGGTAAGGTTGGTCTGCGCCCAGCCCAAGATCTTGTTTTGGATGTTGCGCACTTGCCTCTGGCAGACCCCAATCGCGGCCGCGATGGCTGCCGTCTCGCCCTGGCCATGCCGGGCTGAGGCGACCAGAACATCACGATCTTTAAGATTGTGCGGGGCCAAAGATAGAATCGCGTTCCATTCATTCATCCCCAAACGACGCGCCGGCGCGAAGCGGCTGGTACGCTCGCGCGGCAAAGGCGCGTCATCAGCATTGAACGAATCCTCGTTAAACACAGCCTTCCCGTAAACATGCACCTCCCGATATTTTCGGTTGCGCTCATAATTAGCCGACCGGCCCCACGACAAAATGTAGTCAGCCGCGGCCTGCGCGCCGCCGATGCCCTCAATAAAATCCGCGATTTGCTCGCGCGTCATGCCCGCCCAGGGTGGCGCGGCTGTGTGGTGTTCGTTACAGTGTGCTGTATTCATAGTGAACGCCTCCAAAGTTGATAGAGGTGCCGGCCGAGTTGGCGCAAAGGCTGACGGCCGCAGCGCGCACGAGGACGGCTGCTGAATTTTGGTTGGAAAGACCACGAGCCAATTTAGGCTTTATTCCTTGGTCGTCCTGTCCCATTCTTTAGTGGTGTCTCAGTAGGAAGTAGGGTCGCGTCCTTGTCCGGGATAGCTATCCCTGCGAGCTGCGCAAGATGCCGCTCTATTACAAGCGGGTGCCAGCGCCGTAGACGTCCTATACGAATCGGGGCCGGGACCTCGCCGGCCGCGATCATCTGTTCCATTTTTCTGAGGCCGCATTGATAGGCATCGAGTAAATCCGTAATGCTGTATAAGTTGGTCATTGCCCTGCTCCGTAGCGCATATGCCATGAATGGTAGGGGCATGGCTGTATGGCCGCATACGGAGTTTTGTGCTATAAGGGTTATGAAACGCATTTGGAGAATAAATGACCATGGATACCGCAGAACGTCTTTGCCGATCGCTCTTTCATAGACCGCGCCCCAGAAAAGATGGGGAATACCGCACGCTATCCCCCCAAATTGTGGCGACGCGCATGGCACGAATCCTGGCCCTGCTCCCGCCGCGCTCCGTCCCGGACGGATTGATGGATTGTGTTCACCACATAGCAGCGTCACCCAGCGCAAGCTGGCGGGCGCTAGACGGACACCACGGCCCTCTTGCACTAATCTTGCGCAATACGGATGCCGGGATCAGATCGCCAGTCCTTAACTGTCTGGTCTCTAAACTCCTTTTTGATATTCCCCGGCCGCCGTCCAAAGCCAGAGACGTCCCTTGTTTTTACTGTGAGCGCGCCGCAGTCGCGACGCTACACCCACGATGCGCGTTCAGTGCTCTCCGGAGCGGCCCAGGACGATCCTATGTGTTTCTATGCGACCGCCATGCGCCAGGAGGAAAAACCCATCAAAGACTAAGGCGGATAGGACGCTGGGCGGCAAATTACCCGCCACACATATACCGCCCCGGGTTCCCGCCACCGCCACCGCGGTACGATCGTTTACTGGAAGCCCGTGAGGATATAGAACTGGAGTTGCGTTTGAGTGGAGACTGGAAACTCACCGGTGCCAATGCGCGGCAACCACGGAAACCAGGACTCAAGACCGAACAAATGTGGCGTAAAGACACGCCACCGGAATCCGGGCTTGATTGGTTCACGGAGATGTCGATACGCGCGGCAGCCTGGGCGGAGATTGAAGCGCGGTATAACGCCGCGACCCGTGCCTCCCGCATCGTAGGTGGCAAGAAAAGTGGCATTTTAGGGGGGCGGCCACGTAACGAGGATTCACGCGCCGTGCAGCAAGCAAAAAAGATGATACGAGCAGGCAAGAGCCTCCGTGCTACAGCCGCGGCGGTCGGAATGTCGGCGCCGACGCTCAGCCGCCGTCTTAGAGCAAAGTAATTAAAGGCACGCTGTAATTTTGCTGTAATCCAATCGCGTTCAGGCGCTACCGGGTGCGCTTAGGTGCATGAACCGCAAATATTAAATCAAGCCTTTAGACGCATCCGCGTGTATAAAAGTGCATTTTGTTGGGACTGTTAATCACCGGGTCGGAGGTTCAAGTCCTTCCCGGGGAGCCAATAAATCAACGACTTACACAGCGTTCCCCTCACTAA
>JAJYPQ010000313.1 GCA_021795255.1 Pseudomonadota bacterium | reverse complement strand
ATGCGGCCATCGCCACAGGCCCAAAGGGAGGGACTGGCGATGCAAAGCCTGTGGATTTGAAGGCCACAGGGATATCGTAGGCGCGGTGAACATGCACCCCATCGCCTATGGTCAGGTGGTGCCGTCTCCTCAACGCATCACGCATTGTGGGCCGCATGGCCCATATCTCCGTCCGGGCAGTCTCCGGCGGAGTAGTCGCCCGGACACGGGCCACCGGACGGATTCGTCCATCCGGCGTTGTCTTGCTAAAGCACGGAATCAAGCACCGCAGGATGTTTGTGCGGGCTCCCTGGAGCATGCCCATGAACCGTGTTATTCAGCGAGAAGCTTGCCTGCTTGAGCGGGTTGAGAGTGTCACGGGGCCAGCAAGCGGCCCCATGAAGGACCGCGATCGACAGCAAAAGAGTCCTCGGCTTACCCGCCACGCGTCGAAAACCGGCAGTGCCGCCTTACCCATCAGGTACAACGTATCGCAACGCTTGGCTCTCAGGACGGCGTGTGGCCGGGCAAGGCCTTGCGCATCACCGCCAACGTCAGATCGGACCGCTTCGGGATGCCAAAACGTTCATCCCCATAGGGGAAGGCCCGGCGCTCACCAGTGAAGTCATAGCCCATGCGCCGATACCAGGCCACGAGATCCTGTCGCAGGTCGATCACCGTGATCTCGGTGTGGCGTGCGTCCCAGTGAGTCACGGCCCAGCACTCGGCATGCTCGACCACCGACCGCCCCAGACCTAGACCCTGTAGGTCCGGGCGGATCGCAAAAAGCCCAAGATCGACCTCTGTCCGTGACGCCCTCTTAAGGTGAATACAGCCGCACAATACGTCGGCGAGATGCGCCTGCAGGATGCGGCTGTCGTCGCGCCCGAGAATCTCGCGCAGCATATTGCTATCGATGCGCTGTCCGCCCAATAGGTGCGCCTCGCTCGTCCAGCCCTTGACCGGGCCGGTTGCGCGATAGGCGTCATTCACGAGGCAGGCTAGCGCGGCGGCCTCATCGATCCGAGCAAAACTCCATTCGGCCATGACGGACACGCGACACCCCCCTCGGTCGGAGATGCCCATATTAGGGCGTGTGGGCGGTATCTGCCACCTGTCATCGCGCCGCGCCTCAGCCCTGCGGCCTTTCCCAACCCCCGTCCATTCAGTCCGACTCATACCCATGCCGAAAAGGAAATGCGATCCACCCGCGCCCGCTCCTGGACGCCACCACGGCCACTATAAGGATCATACATCGACCTTGGCCCGCTCAAGACCGGCCTGCGTCGGTGCCCCAGACACAAGGCGCGCGATCACTGCAAGCAGTGCGGCTAGAGCCAAGCCCACCAGCGGCGCAATGTCGACGCCCCCGAGCGCGTGGGCGCCATAGCCGACCCACAGGGGGTTACTCGAAAAAAGCGCGCTCGCCACGACCGCTACCGTGAGAACCGCGACGCGCCGACGGCGACCCTCGGCCCATGATGCCGGGTCCGGTGGCAGCCCCTTGCCCCAAAGGTCACCTAGTATCTGCACCACGACCACGCCGGTCCAGGGGGCGGCCACAATGATGAGGAGCGACAGAAAGACCTCGAACACATCCAGGAAAGTCGGGGCATAGAATAGAATCCACACGGCCATTGCCGTACCTATGGAGGCATCCACGAAGGTCGAGAGGCGCCGGTTCAGATCACGCCGCAGGGTCACGGCAAGGCTGAAAGCCGAACTGAATGCGTTCAAAAAATTCGAGGCGAGCAATCCGACGACCGCGAAGAGGCAAAAGCCGTAGTACAAAACCTCGTTATGAAACATGCCGCGCGGAAAGGCGATTCCGTCCCTGCCGAAGGTCACCCCACCCGCCTGGTACAGGGCCACAGACACAAAAAGGATGACGAAGGATCCGATAAAGCCCCCCACCGCGGGGGCCAGTGCCACGCGCGCAAGCGGCGTGCCACCTTGCGTAAACCGGGAGTAGTCGGATGCGAACATGGTCCAGGAAAGCGCGCCCCCCATGAGCCCCAGAGACAAGGCGCCCAGGGCCTCGCGCAGGGTAGTTACCGACACCCCCACCCCGGCGGCCAAAAGGCTTGCCTTCAAAGGGATATGAAAAAGAATAACGATCGAGAACAGCATCAAAATCACGGCGCCTACCTTCTGCGCCGTGACGATGGCGCGGTAGCCCAGGAGCGGGACCGCAAAATTGGCAAGCAAAGACACCACGAGCGCGGTCAGTGTAGCACTCACCGGATAGACCACTTCGCCTGGGTACAACAGACTGCGCACGATATAGATGACGATCACCAAAACGACACTCTCCCATCCGACCTGGGAGAGCCAATTGGCCGCCGATATGGCGCGGTTGACGCGCGCGCCGAACATATGCTCCGACACCACCATGGTCGGCAGGCCATAGATGAATCCTGGGATGCTCACGATACCAACCAGCAGAAAAAATCCAGATGCCGCCACCATCACCCACAAAAACGGCGCGCCTGGGAAGGCCTGCGCCATGATGCCCCCCAACGGGATAGTCGAAGCGGTCATGGTGGCGGCAAGCCATATGAAGAGCGTCCCCCATGAGGAGCCCTCTCGTTGATGCGCGCCGGTCGCGCCTAGCGAATGTCGTTCACGCGCCATGGTTTCCCTCCCTGCTTATGCCGTGTCCGACATTCACGAACCGTCTCCACTGATGTGCACGGTGACCTCAAAGGTCGTGTCCCGCTTCGGCATGCGCTTTAAAAACGGCGGATAGTGACCGCGTTCAACGGCCGCGAGCGCGGCGCCGTTCACCGCCCGAACGCGGCTTGGTACAAGAACCTTGGCCCACAGGAGGCGCCCGCCCGGCGACAGCCGAAATTCTATCGTGGAATGCCCGGAAAGGCCCATGGCCTTGAGCATCGCCGGCACATGCAGGTGCCTCTGTATCATGGGCCTCACAAGCCCCACATAACGCGACATGAGCGAGGCGATCCGTTGCAAAGATGGGCTCGATATCGGCGCCGGCTTATGGACCTTTACCGGCATGGCTTTAGGGGGGCTTACAGCCGGGGTGGGTCTATGCAGTGGTATCACCGGTATCGACTTCAAGACCACCTTCGGCTTCACAGGCGACGGCACGACCTCGCGCGCCGGGGCCCTGGTTACGATCGGCCTGGGCGGAATCTTGTGGGTCACGGGTGGCGGGGCAATGGGTCTTGGCCGCGGCTTGGGCCGCGGTGCCACAGGCTTCGGGAGTGTCACCATCTGCACCGCGATCGCGCTTGGCCGCACCGTGCGCGCCACGCTATGAGGCCACGATGCCACGAGCGCGACCAGTGTAATCTCCAGTACGAAGGCCCCGGCCAGCGCATATTTAAAAACCCGCGAGTCCTCGCCGTCATCACCGCCGTGTGGCTGGCCACCGGACCACCCCAAAGCGCTCATACGCGCCTCCCCGGCCCCCGTCCTCCGTCATCTTGCATCTTTATGACCCCTATCCATCCCGCAGGCCTGCTCATGGTTTGGGCTCCGTCGCGATCCCGATCTGGCTTACACCGGCCTTACGGCAAGCGTCCATGACGCGCACGAATTCCTCAAACGGCACCTTCTTGTCAGCCGCGATCGTCACTTGGGTCTTCGTCGGGTCCCCGTCTGCATGCAGCATGGTGGCCAAAGCCTTCAAGCCATAATGCCTGCCGTTCACGACCACCGCGCCCGGCGTCTTCACGTTGATGACAAAATGCGGATGCGGCAACACGTGCGCCTGGCTCGAGGTCGGCAAACTTAAGTGCAGACCACGGTCCGAAATCATCTGCATCGTGATCATAATGAAAAATACGAGCAAGAACAGCATGACGTCGATCATGGGGATGATTTCCACACGGCCCTTCTTGCGTCGACCCATTCGTGGTGTCATGTCGCCCCCTATCAGATCATCACCCGGCCATCCGCCGGGCGGCTACCTTGCCCCTGCGCCAGCGTCCCCGATCCCATCTCCGGCCAGATCGGTGCACCATCCATGCGATTGAGCAAAAGAATCTTTAGAGACTCCAGCTGGTACACAATCTTTTCTATGGCATTATTAAAGGCGTTGAAGCTTATAAGGCCGACCATGGCGATAAAAAGCCCAGTCGCCGTGGAGATTAGGGCGTCGGCTACCCCGGCGGTTACCGAGGTCGGCGCGTGACCGGGCAAAGCCAGTATGGAAAACGCGTGAAACATCCCTATTATGGTCCCGAATAGCCCCAGCAAGGGCGCCAATGTCACTATCGTATCGAGAAGCCATAACCTCTTATCGAGAGTCGGTGTGATAAGAAATATGGTCTCATCGAGACGATTGGCAAATGCCTCTCCCCGAGCGCTCCCATAATGATGAATAAGCCCGAAATAGCGCTGCGCCACCTCCACAAGCCGCGCCTCGGGAAGCCCCGCGCAACGCAGGACGATCTCTTTTAGATCATCACGCTGCAGCTTGCCTTGTCGAGATATGTCCTGAAGAACCTCCTTACCCTTACTCAAGCCCCGCCGCAGGAACCATAACCTATCTATGATGACCGCGATCTCCAACATCATGACGAACGCCAAAACATACAAGACGCCGTCTGAATAATTCGCCAAATGCACGATATATTGCAGGACTACCATATTCGTCTCCTTCGCGTAAACTTCCCGACCGACCATGCCACGCATTCTTGGGCTCGATGCGATAGCGCATCGCGTCGGCTGGCTTGAATGCATCCTTGCATACACCTAGAGCATGTTTCGTGCCAAACGGCGCGAGTGGGCTTTGGCAGCCAAAGTCGCGAAAGTCCGCGCCGATCTCAGAACGTTGTCGCCTCGCAAGACAAGACAAAGCCCGTCTATGGGGAGTGACAGGCAATATCGCACCATTAGCGCCCACACATACCCATTACCGCATGGCGGATCGGGCCGCACCGGTCTCGGTCCTGGCGAGTTGCTCTAGCGTCACGCTACGCGCGAACTTTTCGCTTTGCAGGATGTGGTCTGCCATAAGCATTTTGGCGGCGGTCAAGTCGCCCTCGAGCAACAGACACGCGATCCGATGGTGTTCCTCATAGGTCCGTTCGATACGAAATCCCGCCGTGAAATCAAGGCGCCTTATGACTCGTATGCGCTCATTAATGTCATTTAGGTAAGTCGCCAGAGCCTGATTCCCGCCGCCGCGCGCAAGCGCCATATGAAACGATTCCTCCTTTTGCACCATAAGGCTCAGGTCGGTGGCGGCGCTCGAGCAGTGCGCTGGATCCCACTCCTGAGCCAGCGTGCGTAGTGCCTCTTTGGCCATCGATCTTGCGGCAATCTCCAAAGACAGGCATTCGAGCGCGGTGCGCACCCGATAAAACTGCGCAAGCTCGGATATGCTGATCTGGCGCACGAAACACCCCTGCTTGG
>JAJYPQ010000312.1 GCA_021795255.1 Pseudomonadota bacterium | reverse complement strand
GAGGGGGTCGGGCGACGGGTGGACGGCCGAGCAATCGCGTAGCTGAGCTATAGCATGCATGCCCGCCTCAGCAAGATGGCGACCCTAACGATTAGTGAGGGCCTTATAAAACAAGGGCTTAGAAGGCCCCAAAAAACAAGGGCGTGCGTGGGTCCTATAAGCCTTTGAGTTTGCAGGCTTAGACGTTTTTCGTATAAGCGGATTGTGAAGGCTTGGACGCAAAATGTCCCCACCAAGCCGCCGGCCGTGGACGTCTGGGCGGATTGCGTCCAGGCGGATTGCGCCACTCACAAGCGAGTCTTGAGCACGACAAGAAGGGCGGATATGGTAAAGATACTGTACGCGACTCAATGGTGAGCAGGCCAAACACGTTGCCGAGACCTTGCGGATTGTCGCGGTTGCTGAGTTTGGGTTTTTTGGCTATACGGCGAGGCTTGAGCGTCGTGATTGGTGGCTTATGGCCGCCTCACTATTAAGCTTTACCCTGATTGAGTACGCTGCCGTTTTGATCTTACGGATTGTGGTGAAGTCGATATTGCAGCCCCTCAATCCGCTACATTGGGCGGCGCAAGCTCAGGCGCCTGGGTTGGGCCTGGCGTAGCGGCCCCCATCTACATCACCATCGGGGCCGGTACGACCTGCAGCGGGAACGCGGATCTCGGCAATGACATCATAAATGCCGTGGTTGGTGATGGCTCGGCGTCAGGGGTAAATCAGGTTAATAGTGCGGGTGTTACTGTGCCTGCGTGTCTGCCCGGTGTGGCGCTGTGCGAGACCTCGGTCGGTCCTAACGGTTCGGTCACGCCGTAACAGCGACATTACAGCGGTCTTAAGGGGGGGGCGCAAGGTTTGCGCCCTCTTTTCTTTTTGTCGTTGCGGATTGTCATGGGTACGCAGCCACCTTGGCCGCTGTTTTGGGAAGAGGCCGATATTCCCGAAGGTCCGCCATCGGCCATTCGACAAAGGTTATGACGTCGAGGACCACGTTGTGCGCTCCCGTATCGGCACGGATGGCGCATTCGACTTAGGGCGTGGTGGCCATTACCAGCCCGCACGACGGATCATGGGAAGTCTCGAGCGGACATGAAGGCGAGAAAAGCCTTTAGGATTTCACCGATGCGGTAGGGTGCGCAAGGCGGGGCTCATCGTGCCAAGACCGCGATCACACCGCGCCCCTGTATCCAAGCGCGGTTTTGCGTGATCGTTACTATGGGTACTGTGGGCTACTGACCGGCGGTGGGGCGTTAGAGGGTGGCCATCGGGGATGCCATCGCCAGAGTGTCGGCGATGTCCGTGGGCGGAGTGACCCATTGGTTGATGATTTCGGCCTTGATGGCCTTGGCTTCGGGTCCGATCGTCTTCATGGGGCGTTCCCAGCCGGCGGTCACGAGCGCGTCTCCGGGACCGAGATCCAGGCAGGTTCTATAGCGCGGCTGCGCGTAAGGTAAGGGGTCCTTGTGGAACAGGAGGCTTACGGCATTGTGACCCGCGACCCGGCCTTGCGGCATGGCGTGCTGGCAGGACATGACCGCATAGTGATCGGGATCGGTTTTGGCCAAGGATATGTCTCCTGCGGCCAGCACCTCCGGGTGCCCTGGTAGACGCAGGAAGGCATCCACCGCAAGCCGTCCCAGGCGGTCCCGGGGCCCGCCGAATGCGGCGGCCAGGGGGCTTGCGGTAAAGCCGGTCGCGACGATCACGGTGTCGGTAAGGAGTCGCAGGTTGTCCGCCAGGATCAGCTGGCCGTTTTCATGGCGGAGCGGCTCTTGGCCGGTGTGTACGCTGATACTTAAGTGCTGCAGGCGCTTTGTGATGTACTGGCGCGCGTCGGGGGCATAACCTTGCCCGATCTCTGGCGCCCGCTCCATGAGATGAAACGCGAATCGTGGAATCGACGGCGCAAGGCCTTCCAGTTTTGAGGGTAGCGCCGTCACGATTTCGAGCCCGGTAAAGCTTGCCCCCACCACCACGAAGGTCCGCGAGGCCGGTGTCGGGAAGCCCTTTGTGGCGAGCGCCCGCAGGTGCTGGTCCAGGGTGGTGGCCTTTGCGAAGGTGTCCACGTCGAATACGCGGCCACGTTCGGCGAAATCGGGGTAGGCCTGACGGCTGCCGGTTGCGAGAATCAGTTGATCATAGATGATGTCGGGGACGACACGGGACCCATTCACGAACTCCATGCGCCGGGATGCCGGAATGAGGCTTGCGATCTCGCCGATGACAAGCTCGATACCAAGCGGCGCCAGCCAATTCCTGAGGGCTAGCCGGGCTCCAGTGAGATCGGCTTCGTAGAAGCGTGGCCGAAGCCCCAGGTATTCGTCGCGGTTCACGAGGGTGATTGTCAGGTGATCGCGCACCCCAAGCTCCAGGGCGTGCCGCGCGGCGCTCATAGCGCTCCAGAATCCGGCAAATCCACCGCCTGCAATCACCAGGTGTTTCTTCGATTTCTCCATCGTGCTCTCCTTATAACGCCGTGAATGGCGATCCATATTATCCGAATTAAGAGGAAAAATATTTACGCCTCGGACGACATGATCTCCCGAAACCATCGTGCCGCCTGCTCCTGGTGTTTTGGGATCTTGCGGTCGACTTCGTGCGCCAACCAAGCCAGCGTTTTCGCCGCCAGCGCCACCTTGATTTGCGCCTCCGCCTCCATCATGACCTGGTGGATCGTGCAGGGTCCGCGCCGGGCCCAGTCGGGTTTGGGTTTGCCGCGGTAGAGCGCGCTCTTCTCGCGGATATTCCAGCACTCGAAGAGGCGGACCTCGCCCTCTACGGCGACCGCCACGTCCCAGAACGTAATCTGCTCCGGAGATCTCGCCAATTCGTAACCCCCCTTGGCGCCGAGTGCCGAGCGTACCAATCCGGCTTTCTTGAGTTTGGTGAAGACCTTGGCAAGGTAGGTCTCCGAAACCCCCTGGAAACGGGCGATGTCACCCACGGCCAGACTGTGCGTGTCCGGCGGGTTGCTGAGATAGAGCAGGCAATGCAGGGCGTACTCGACGCCTTTTCCAAGAACGGCCATGCGCGGACGTTAGCAGATAATCCAGATACGGTAAAGCGCAATTATAATGGGGCGTCCCGATGATCTCTTTATAGACCGCTTCCTTAACGATCACGAAAGTCTGGATCTGAGCCTCGACCGAGCATGCGCGAGACGCACGCACGCCTTGGGGCAAAGGTCCGGGGTCCACGGACGGCGCCGACAAGGCGCTTTCCGACTCGGGCCTCATCGAGCAACTACGCCACGCGTTTTCCAAGGACACCCAGGCCATCCGGGCCGGTCGGCAAAGCCGCTTCACAGGAGCGATTACGTGGGCGCTGTTGAAAGAGATCGGGCGGCGGGTATAGCACCGCCATGGCGGTGCCATAGTATGGCCGCGCGCAAGGCCTGGATTGTGAAGGCTTAGGCGTTTTTCGTACAAGCGTTCCGCCACCTAACACTCCTGCCGCCATTCACTCGATAAACACAACACTTATGTTACGATGCGCTCCTGAACTCTCAGCAGATGAAGAAATGGCTAGAGCAATAAGGAGCGACCTTCCAACCCCGTAAAGGCTCGCATCTGAAGGTGTTTTTGAACGGCAAGCAACCCGTCCTTCCCATGCGCGGTAATGCCGAGATGGGAAAGGGGTTGGAAGCCGCGATCAAGCGACAACTTGGTTTGAAGTGAAGGGGGGAATGATGTTTGACTACCCTGTGACCCTGACCCCCGACGACGGCACCGTGCTGGTCACGTTTGTCGACGTGCCCGAGGCGATCACCTTCGGTGCCGACGAAGAGGAGGCCCTGCTGAACGCCATCGACGCGCTGGAAACCGGCTTGCCGTTCTACATTGATGCCCGCAAACCGCTACCCGCCGCAAGCGAGCCCGCGGCCGGCCAAAAGACCGTGCGGCTGGCGGCGCTGGAATGCGCCAAGCTGGGTGTGTACCAAGAGATGACCGAACAAGGGATCAAGAAGGCTGAGCTCGCCCGCCGGTTAGGGTGGCATATGCCGCAAGTGGATCGCTTATTCGATTTGCGTCACGCCTCGAAACTCGACCAGATCGAGGCCGCCGCCAATGCGCTCGGCAAGCACGTTCATGTGCGGGTTGCCTGACGCGGACAAAGAAGATGAGCGAAAAACTGACGGTCTACGATCCTGCTGAGGACCTATCTTCTGACGAGGCGGTGGCGGCGTTCATGGCCGAGGCGTTTGCGGTGGGCGACGCCGGCTTCATCGCTCATGCGTGGGGTATCGTGGCGCGCGCCAATGGTATGACGCAGATCGCTCGCGAGACTAGGCTGTCGCGTAAACAACTCGACTAATCCTTTAGCTAGCATGGAACCCTACGCTCAAGACGACCCTGGCAGTCATGAAGGCGTTGGGCATTGACCTCACGGCCAGGGGGCGCATCAAGCCGCGCCGTATGCGTACTCGATAGACTGCGGTATAACGCCTACCGTAGAAGCTTTCAGTATCTCTATACCAACGACATTGCCGGCTTTGTCGAAGTCGAGGATTACCCCAGGCTTGGCTTCATCGCTTTCGCTCACAGGCTGGTCGCTGAGTCGCAGCGTGAGGGTGTCGGTTTCAGGGTCGTAGCGTACCTTCATCATGTCCTCCAGTATTTCGCGATCTTGCTTGTTTGGTAGACCGTCACCACCCGCAGTGGCGGGGGCTCTCCTTCGGTCACAATGACACGAATAAGCGCGTCTCCGCCTGAATCAGTAGAGACTACGGATTGGTAGGCTATCAAGCCATCTCTCACAGGAACGATTTGCCCGGGACTCCGCATGACGGCATCAAGCACCGGTTCTGCTATACCTCGGATAGCCATCTCCTCTCTAGCGTGATTAGTGATGACGTATGAAGTCAAGTGCAGCTTCCTTTGGCTATACCGTTCCGCGTCTTGCCCCGCCCTGACTGGGTTCACGGCCACCCACGGCCCAGACGGCGATCCGGACCGTAATCGGGATCGGCTATTTGCCTAACGTAATCGCCCGATTCCGTAGCGTCAAGTCATCCTCCGGCGCGAACACACCCTATGCAACACCGCTCGTGGGAGGACACGCTGTGCTGCGCGTAGGCGAGGAGATACAGTATGCGGAATCCGCGTCACAGCAGCGCGCTTTGCTCCAATTTTGCTCCACTTGTTCCACCCGCCAACGACACCGAACGATATCCTACGACATCATAAACTCCCGTTTTTAAAAGACATCCCCCTGTAAGCCCCTTAAGTGAAAAACCGGAAAAATTGCAGGGATCATGCAGCACGTTTACCCGCATACACCGTTCATCGTGAACCGGTGCTATTGAGGTGAGAGGAGTTATAGCCATGCGTAAAAAGAACCCAGTAGTGGCCGGTATCCAAGCCGGCTTTACCTTGATCGAGTTGATGGTCG
>JAJYPQ010000311.1 GCA_021795255.1 Pseudomonadota bacterium | reverse complement strand
TTCACCGCCGCCTATAACGAAAAGGCGGCACCCTTCGTCTGGCGCAAACGCGAGGTGCGGGGATCGCAGCTCCGCAATACAATCGTTAATTTACGCAATTAAACACTAGATATTAGAAATGGGGCACACAATTGAGATATCAGGAGACAAGGGATGCCGCAAAGTGTTCAAAAAGAACAGAAGCCACTGCGATATAGGAAAGCGCGAAAGGATGCGTCAATAGCAAAGATTCAGAAGGCTATTGAGGAGGAATACGGGTTACCTTCTGGCAGTGTCAGGTTTGTGAATCCAGATGGAAAAACATTACGAAGGGATGCGCTTGTTGGGAGGCTTCTGAGGAATTGGCGTGAGGAGTAGGCCTTAGCAGGGTTGAATGCTTTCGCACATGCGATATGTGGCCGGGAACATTAATGAGGCCGATTGTGTCTATATGGTGGCGCAATGTTGGCCGAACGATTGAACCGATGGGATGAACGTCAACAGCAACGGTGAGCGCATCATGGCAAACGAGTTAGAAGATAATCGCCCCCACCCGAATTGCTACTGGGTGGAGCCCGGTCGCCTGCTTGCCGGCGAATACCCGGGTGCCAGTAGGCCGGACAGCGCGCGGAAGAAGGTTCGTGCGCTTTTGGATGCGGGCGTCAATTTCTTTCTCGACCTGACCGAACTCGGAGAGTCGACGGGTTTTGGCGCTCTTGAGCCTTATGCGGATCTGCTGGTTGACGAGGCAGGGTTGCGCGGCGTCACGGCACGTCATTGCCGGATGGCGATTCGTGATATTTCGGTTCCGGAACCGGCATCCGCAATGGCGGACATACTGGATACCATTGACGCAGAAATCGCGGGCGGCAGTGTGATTTACGTACACTGTTGGGGCGGGATTGGTCGGACAGGAACGGTGGTCGGATGCTACCTGGTGCGGCGTGGAGAGAGCGGGGCGTCGGCATTGACCATCCTCGACGGGTGGTGGCAGACCGTTGAGAAAGCGTACTGCCGCCCACGGAGTCCCGAGACTGACGAACAATGCGCGTTCGTCCGCAATTGGAGCCAGATCGATCCGGGGACCCGAGTATGAGCCCGGGGCAGCGCCGCCAGGACCGTTATCGCGGGTGTCTGCTGGGCCTCGCTGTGGGCGATGCCGTCGGTACCGCATTGGAGTTCGCAAGGCCGGGTACCTTTGAGCCCCTTACCGACATGACGGGCGGCGGTCCTTTTGGGCTCCGGGCAGGACAATGGACCGACGATACCTCCATGGCGCTCTGTCTGGCCGAAAGCCTCATTGAGTGCGATGGCTTTGCCGCAGAAGATCAGATGAAGCGCTACGTTCGCTGGATGAGAGAGGGCTACTTGTCCAGTACGGGTGCGTGTTTTGATATTGGCGGGACAGTCTCCGCAGCGCTCGGACGGTACCTCGAGACCGGGAACCCCTTTGCTGGACCCACGGGACCGGATATCGCCGGCAACGGATCCATCATGCGCCTCGCACCCGTGCCAATGTTCTATGGCAATGATTTCTCCGAGGCGGTGTCTCAGAGCGCCTTGTCATCCAAGACCACCCATGGCACCGAAACGGCAGTGGATGCGTGCCGCTATCTGGGCGGCCTGCTGTATGGCGCACTGCATGGTGCCAGCAAGAGGGAACTGCTTTCAGACCACTTCGAGGCCGTATCCGGATACTGGCAGGGAAGCCCGTTATGTCCCGAAATCGATGGGATCGCTCGCGGATCCTTTAAGGATCGCCAACCACCTGAAATTCGTGGATCGGGCTACGTGGTGGCCAGCCTGGAAGCGGCCTTGTGGGCGTTCAACAAAACCGACTCCTTTCGCGAGGGATGCCTGCTGGCCGCAAATCTGGGGGACGACGCAGACACCACCGCAGCCGTCTATGGCCAGATTGCCGGCGCTTTCTACGGCGAGCAGGGGATACCGCAGGAATGGCGTGACAGACTCGCCATGCGGGATCTGATCGAACGCTTGGCCGACAGGCTTAGCGGAGTCGAGGGAGTTCGCATGGACAAGGCACGAAGATGAGGCCGGCAGGTTCGATCGCGGGTCAGGACTGCGCGGATCGTTCGGACTGGGGAGGCAGCGTTCCGCGGACAACGACCATTCGAGCCATCAGGGCGCGCTCCTGGGGCGCCGACGGACCAATCAGAAGTCAATCAATGACGTGCCAGGCGCAAAACAAAACGAACATACGAACACTGCTTCCCCAGCTTCTGCCCAAGGCAATGGCGTGGGCGGAATGTCAATCTGAACAGATCGCATCGACTGGAAATCCTCCGTCAGATGATCTCTTGGATATCGCGCAACGTGTTGGTGTGCAGTACCCGGAGCTGATTCGGATCAAGCGGGCCGCCATCCCTAAACCTGCCTGTGATGGGCTAAAATCCCCCTAGACTGTAGAGATAACGATAAGGCCCATGCGCTGGATTGCTCCGACCGAGAAAGACACCACAACCGCCACCCTCGAAAAAGGCCTTTGGGATGCCGCCGACCAGTTCCGCGCCAACTCGGGACTGAAGGCCCAGGAATACTCGGGGCCCATTCTGGGACTCATTTTCCTGCGCTTTGCCGAGGCCCGCTTTGCTGCACTGCGGGCAAGGCTCGAACGGGCCGGGGCCAGCTCCCGCCGGGGCAGCCGGGTCGATGACCCAGCCGCCTATCACGCCGAGGGTGTCCTTTATCTTGCCCCGGAGGCCCGCTACGACCATCTCTTGAAACTGCCTGAGGCCGCCGACGTAGGCGCCCAGGTCAATGCGGCAATGCGCGAGATCGAAAAGCACAATGCACAGCTGGCCGGTGTATTGCCTAAGACCTACAACCTCTTTACCGGCACACTGCTGAAAGAACTCCTGAAGCAGATCTCCGAGATCCCGGTGACCGCCGATTTCGATGCCTTCGGCCGCATCTACGAATACTTCCTTGGGGAGTTCGCCCGCACCGAGGGCCAGAAGGGGGGTGAATTCTATACCCCGGCGAGCATTGTGAAGCTCTTGGCCGAGATCATTGAGCCTTTTCACGGGCGCATATTGGACCCGGCCTGTGGCTCCGGCGGCATGTTCGTGCAATCGGCGCGCTTTGTGGCCGAACACCAAAAGAACCCGGCCGCGGAACTGGCCATCTGTGGGGTGGAGAAGACCGACGAGACCGGCCGTTTGTGCCGCCTGAACCTTGCGGTGCATGGCCTTGAGGGCGATATCCGCCATGGCGGCAACGTCAACAGCTACTACGACGACCCCCACAGCGCCACCGGCCAGTTTGACTTCGTTCTGGCCAATCCGCCCTTCAATGTCAATGCGGTGGACAAGGAGCGGCTGAAAGACATGGTCGGAGAGGGCCGGCGCTTTCCGTTTGGCCTGCCGCGCACCGACAACGCCAACTATCTGTGGATTCAGCTTTTCTATTCCGCGCTGAACGCCCAGGGTCGTGCGGGCTTTGTCATGGCCAATTCCGCCTCAGATGCCCGCTCTTCTGAACAGGACATAAGACAAAGGCTCATCCAGGCCAAGGGCGTGGATGTGATGGTCGCGGTCGGCCCCAATATGTTCTACACGGTCACCTTGCCCTGTACGCTGTGGTTCCTCGACAAGGGAAAAGCCGCAACAGAGCGTGCCGACACCATCTTATTCATCGATGCCCGCCACATATACCGACAGGTGGACCGCGCCCACCGCGACTGGGCGCCTGCGCAAATCGGCTTCATAGCGAACCTTGTGCGCCTCTATCGCGGGGAAGTTCCGGATTTCACTCTTGGAGGTAAGGAGGTCGAAGCCAAACTCAAGGAGGCTTTCGGCAAGAAACCGGACTACGCCGACGTACCCGGCCTGTGCAAAGCCGCGAGCCTCTGTGACATTGAAGCCCAGGGCTGGTCGCTCAACCCCGGGCGCTACGTGGGTGTCGCGCCAGGCGAAGAGGTGAGTGACGAGGACTTCAAGGAACGGCTCGAAATCCTAAATGAAGAACTCGAGACGCTAAATGCGCAGGCACGTGAATTGGAGGGGACCATCGCCCGGAATGTTGCGGGGATTCTGGGGGCCGTGACGTGATACTCAGCAACTACGTGGAGTTGAATCCGCGCGTCAATCTGCCAAAAAATGCGAACGCGCCCTTTGTGAGTATGGACATCATCACGCCGGGAACGCGCAGGGTATATCCAGTACAAGAGCGTCCCGCGACCGGATCTGGTTCCAAATTTGCCCCCGGCGATATTCTGTTCGCCCGCATTACCCCCTGTCTGGAGAACGGCAAAATCGCGCAATATGCTGGCGATCGACCGGGGATGGGCTCAACCGAGTTTTTCGTGTTGCGGGCCCGTGATGGCATTTCTGATCCTGCCTATGTCTACTATTTTTCGCAGAGCCAGGACTTGCGGTCTGCTGCTGAAAAAAGCATGTCGGGCGCATCGGGGCGCCAACGTGCAGTCATTTCCTCCCTGAGCGAATTCGAGTGTAAGTTCCCTCCACTGCATGTTCAGCAAATCACCGCCGGCATCCTCTCCGCCTACGACGACCTCATCGAAAACAACCAACGCCGTATCCGCATTCTGGAGGAGATGGCGCGCAGCCTCTATCGGGAATGGTTTGTGAGGTTTCGGTTTCCAGGGCATGAAAGCCATCGGATGGTGGACTCAGCGTTGGGAAAGATTCCGGAGGGGTGGGGGGTAAGCAAACTTGGCGACGTGGCCGAAGTAAACCGCGCACAAATTAACGCCCGTAGCGCACCAGAAGAACTGCACTACATCGACATTTCATCCGTTAGCCCCGGTCAAATTGATAGCATAACAACCTATGTGTTCGCCAACGCTCCAGGTCGTGCGCGCCGTATCATCCAGCACGGCGACGTGCTTTGGTCGTGCGTCCGTCCGAACCGGCGCTCGCACACTTTGGTTATGCACCCTGAGCGAGACACAATCGCGTCAACTGGCTTCGCTGTGCTCACCGCAACGAAAGTTCCGTTCACCTTTCTCTACTTCGCCACGACCACAGACGATTTCGTCGCGTACCTTACGAACAACGCTACCGGAGCTGCGTATCCCGCCGTTACTGCATCGACATTTGAAAAGGCTGATCTGCTCGTTCCATCGGCAATGTTACTAAGGAAGTTCGGCGACGCGACCATCCCTATGACCGAGGAGATTCATACGCTCCAACGCCAAAACCAAAACCTCCGCCGCACGCGCGACCTACTGTTACCGCGCTTGCTCTTGGGGCAAGTTCATGTGGACAAGGAATAAGGGATGAGCGCAATAAAGAGATTAGGTGGCTCTGTCGAATTTCATGTGGGTTGACCCGTCATATGCGGGTTGATCTGCGAGAAGTCGAGCTTACCGGCGATCAGGAAGATCACGGTGCGGATAGTCGAGAATCGGCCATAACCGCGGGCCTT
>JAJYPQ010000310.1 GCA_021795255.1 Pseudomonadota bacterium | reverse complement strand
TCGTGTTGGGGCTTTTGAATCACAGAAGCCTCCTTTACCGGCAGAAGTCAGGACGAGGTAGCTATGCAGGGGCGCGCTGGGACCGCGCAGAAACCATACAGCGCTGGTTAAGTGAGATCGACCCGCTCGCCAAAATCGAAGTGCGGACAGCGATATTTTGTTCCGATGGAAGTGTGCTTGCGCGAGCGATCGAATGGTGTGTGCCGACGCGATGGCCGTGGGGCGCATTTTTGGCGATATCGTGTTCTCGAATCTAATCCACGCGTAAACATCATCCGTGAATTCTTCAACACCTTGCCTTTAGGGTCTCGTGCCGGTCAGGACTCCCTACTAAGGTGCCATGGGGTCAAGGGGTCGTGGAACGCGACGCAGTACCCAAGGGAGTAGGGCTAAGGCCAGGAGTTCAGCCCCCGAGGCGAACTCGACAAGGTCGTGCGGAGCCTCTGCGTACAGTCCACCCATGATAAGGCTTCCCATCATCCAAGCAGTACCAAAGCCGGCATCGAAAAGCCCGAAGGCAGAGCCGCGACGAGCGTCACTGACAAGGCGAGCCACGCCTGCCCGGATGCATGTGCTTTGGACACCGAGGGTAACGCCCCACAAAATGGTCCCCGCGGCAATAGCGAGGGGCCGGCGGGCAAGAAAGAGGAGGGGATTTGTGACTAATGTCAGGAGCGGTATCGCGTAGAGGAGCTTCAGCCCGATTCTGTCAAAGAGCAGGCCCGTCGGGATGGCGGCCAAACCTGAGGCCGCCATGGCCAGGGCATACAGGACGGGGATCCAGGGGGCGGCAAGACGATGACTCACTGCCAGATGATAGGAGAAGAGGATGAAGTGGGCAAAACCCATGACCGTCAAGGCCGCAAATGCCATATATCCAAAGTAGAGCGCCGGGAATCGGAAAGAGAGCGGGCTCTTAGCGCGAGGCTTGAGCGAGGGACGGATGTGGTATGCCCATCGCAGCCCTATAAAGGCCAGGATGGCGGGCAGTAAGAGGGCGGCAAAGGCCAGAGGATAGCCGCTTAGCGCCACTAGCACCGCAACCGTGAGTGGCCCGAGAACGGCCCCTGTCTGGTCTAGAAATTCATGGATTCCAAAGGCCCGACCATGGCCTAAAACTTCTCCGGCGCGGGCGAGCAGGACATTACGGGAAGGATTGCGGATCCCTTTTCCCAAGCGCTCAAAGAGGATCAGGGTAACCGCAGGCGCGAGAGTCGTCACAAACGCCAGGGCCGGAACAGCCAGAAGGTTCAGGATGTAACCCGCGCTCATGATAGGCCAATATCGCCGGGTTTTGTCGGCATAGCGCCCGGAGACAAGACGCATACCATAACCGAGCATCTCCCCGGATCCGGCTATGAAGCCGACCCACAACGGGCTTGCCCCCAATTTCGCGAGAAAGGATCCCAAAATGGCATGGCTACCTTCGTATGTGAAATCAGCAAACAGGCTCACAACGCCTAGACGCAGGACAAACGCCGTGAGAGATTGCCTTTGGGTGAGTTTGCTCATAGTTTAGTGCTCTGGTTTATGGGACATGGCGACTCGGTATCCCGGTACGGCAGACACGCTCCGGTGAGAAGGTTTGGGGACGGCTGAGCGTAACACCCGAGGGCGTCCTGGCACAGCCCAAGCGTACCTTGGGACAAATCGCAATGAATGCCCTTTCTTCCCACAGTTCTCGGAGCCACACCAGCTGTTAAGGACGTTGAGTGATGCCTTAAGGACGTAAGCTAGGCGCGACTTCACTGCAAAATGATGATGAGCGGCCCAAGCACAGACCGTCCAGTTCCGGCCCATGAGAGGGCAGCGGTCAAGTAACCGAGCAACGCACAAATGGGAATGATCGGCTGAACCGTCCCCTTGGGCCGCCGCGATCATAGTCAAGGTCGTCATGAGAAAACATGCGGATGCAATGCGCGCATCGCGACTACCCGTAACAAGGAGACTATTCTTGGCGTACGCAAATAGGGGAAAAATAGGCCCCGTATGGGGTAGATCGAAACGGCAAGAGGAAGCCCGGTTTCCACCTATGCGCAGCTCGTGCACCACGAGAAGAAGATGGCAAAATTTTGGGTGACCGGCTCATCGGACAATGATGTCGGGAGTGCGTTTTGGAGATAAAAGCGAGGATGCGGGACATCATGACCGATGATGAACGTTGGATGGCCAAGGCCTTGAGGCTCGCGAAGGAGGGCGCGCAAGCGGGGGAGGTGCCCGTTGGAGCCATTCTCGTTTTCTCCGGCGAACAGCTAGCTGCGGCCTATAACAGCCCCATTCGGTTACGTGATGCGACAGCGCACGCCGAGATTTTGGCGCTGCGCCTGGGAGGCGAACGGCTGCAGAACTACCGGCTTACGGGTTGCACGCTGTATGTCACGCTCGAGCCCTGCGCGATGTGTGCTGGAGCCTTGGTTCAGGCGCGCATTGCGCGCCTGGTGTTCGGCGCCCGCGATTCTCGGGTAGGGGCGGCCGGGTCCGCGTTAGACCTGGCGCGCGAGCCCCGCTTCAACCATCAAGTGACGGTTGTTGGGGGAGTTTTAGCCAGCGAGTGCGAGCAGGTTCTGCGAGAGTTTTTTCGCGCGCGAAGATAGCGGGTCGGGAGGTCTAAATGGTGGGGTCGCTCAACTGAAAGAGAAGCGAGCGGCTACTGGTCGTCGTTTGGCGGAGGTGCCGCAAGATGCGGTAGTAGACCCGGATACGATTCACGTACTGGACGGCGACGTAGCCGGGCGCGTATCCAAAACGGGTTTTCCGATACCACCACGGGTCCTCAAGGAGCGGCAGCCTTTGTTCCACATCGGCCCAGCGATCCGGGTTGGCGCCTTGCTCTTTTGTCAGCCAGCGGGCGTCCTGCAGGTGGTTTAGGCCAATATTGTAAGCGGCGAGCGCCATCCAGGTGCGATCAGGCTCCGGAATCGCCGCCGGTAGGGTATCGAGCAGACTACGCAAATAACGCGCTCCTCCGTCTATGCTTTGGCGCGGGTTTAGTCGATCCGTGACCCCGAGAGACAAGCAGGTGTCATTCGTCAGCATCATGAGACCCTGTACCCCGGTCGGAGATTCGGCATTGGGTTCCCACAGGGACTCCTGGTAGGCCATGGCAGCCAGCAACCGCCAGGGGATGCGGTAGCGGACCCCGGCTGCGCGAAAGAGAGGGGCGTAGGCGGGCAGGGTATCGCGTACCTTTTGGAGGTAGGTGCTGATGTGTACATAATTGAAGCGGGTGACCCCGTAGTAGCGAGTAAGGAGATCCGCTAACTGCCCCGACTTGCGAAGCTCCTCAAAAAAACTAAAGGCGGCGCGATAGAGCTTGTTTTCGCGGTTCTTGGGAAATGCCCAGGCGAGCTCTTCAGGGGGGCCTATGTTAAAGGCCACATGCAGCGCAGGGTAATAGCGACGATTCACGGCGACAACATTGGAGTCGGCAATCGTGAAACGGAGTAAGCCTTGCCAGACCAGAAATAGGAGTTCATCGGTTTGCATATGGGCCGCATCGGTCCAGCTGAGGCCGGGCAGGACTCGCTTCAGAGAGACCAATCGGGACTCGGCACTGGAGCCGGCGACCACTTCGATCTGGCGCCCTATGAGATCTTTCAGGCTCTGGGGCGCGCGCGTGCCCGAACGGTAGACAAGCTGCTCGTGAACGACATCGTACGGGGGACCGAAACGGGCCACTTTTTGCCGGGCTTTGGTGATGGTGAGCCCGGCCACGAGGTCCCCATCACCGGCCGCAAGTGCCTTCATGAGGCCGCGCTCATGAGGTATGACGCGGATTTTGAGTCGTAGACCGAGATAGTCGGCGAAATCCCTGGCCATGTCGTATTCGATGCCGGCCGGCCCTTGGGCCCCCTGATAATAGGTCGTGGGCCCGTTACGGGTCAGGACTACCAGCTCATCGTGCTTTTGTTGCGGGAGGCGAACAAGCTTCGGAGGGTTATGGCGTGACGAGCAGGCGCTAAGGCACGCTACTGCCGCCAAAAGAGCCATCGCGCCTTTGAGTTTTACGGGCCTACGGTCCATAAGAGCGGCAAGGGACATGTCCCCATCATTCGGTCCCTGCAATAGACGATGGCCGCGATGATACCCCCTCTAGTCTTTCTTGGCGACTCCAAGTAAGCTTAACGGCTCGGGGAGAGGTACCGAAGCGGTCATACCGGCGCAGACTCGAAATCTGTTGGGGGCATCGCCCCACGTGGGTTCGAATCCCACCCTCTCCGCCATTTCCGGGGAGTGGCGGCGGTCTGGGATGCTGTCACCAAGGGGCTACCGGCTAGTGAGCCTCCGGATTTAGTCGAGCAATGGCTTCGCAATGACTGCGAAGAGGACGGGGTACATGACAGGAAGTTATCCGGATAAGGGAATTACCGGACGCCTCAAGGATCTGCCGAAACAGTTGCCATGGCGGACGAAACGCCCGAAAGGACGCGCGAATCTCCTTTACCTTCGGGCAAAAGGCCCCGAACAAAAGGGTCTCTCTCAGGACTTGAGCGGGGCGATCTATACCTTAGGCGGCGTCTTTGTGGGCCTCCTGAGCGGGTACCTGGGCTACCACTACCGGCTATCCGGCGCGGTTTTTTCCGTACATCATGCCGTCTTACTTTTGTTAGCGGCACCAGCGCTCCTAGGAGGCGCTGTGGGCGCGATTATCGCCTGGTGGCGGGCCCGAGCGAAGCTCGCCCAGGCCCTGGTGACGTCCGAGGGATTTCGCCAGCGGCTTATGAGCGTGGAACGTAATCAAGCCCTCTGGATCAGCCTTTCTGCCGTTTTACATGATGTCCGCAACCCCCTTCATAACATCCATCTCCTGGTCGAACGTCTGGAACACCCGGACGCCAACGTTGATGAGATCCGCCAGCAGATATCCGAACAGCTTGATCGCATTAATGTTCGGGTGCGACGAGTCGTAGCGCAGATTTCAGAGTTCTCGGGAGAAATTTGTCGCCGTCCGATCAGTCTTGCTTCGGTTCTTCGCGAGGTGTCAGAAATGGTGAAGCCCCTGGCGCGCCAGTCGCGTGTGAATCTCGTTGTCGATCAGACGGAAGATACGACGGTTGTGGCCGACCCGAAATTCCTGGTGCAGGCGATTGATCACCTGATCCTCAATTCGCTCCACATCTTGACAGAACAACCTGCTGCTGGTGGTCGGAGCCTTTGGGTTCAGGTCCAGCGCGGTGAAGAGTACATTGAGATGTGGGTAGAAGACAGCGGCCCGGGCCTGCCGGACGAGGTCCGCGAACGACTCTTTGAGCCGTTGACAACAAGTCGCACAAGCGGAATGGGGCTCGGACTGGCTATCGCGCACGCTCTCGCGAGCGCTGCGGGGGCCCAACTCACCCTGGGACACACGGGCGCTACCGGCACCCGTTTCGTGCTGAAGTTTCAGGCAGCC
>JAJYPQ010000309.1 GCA_021795255.1 Pseudomonadota bacterium | reverse complement strand
ATTTTGTGTTCTTCGAATAACAATAATGCGTACCGCGGTTTCCCTTGCTGTTCTGATTCATCGGAAAATTCAAATAAAACGTCTTGGATCGCTCGCTGCCCGGCGTAGCGTTTTTTGAACGCCGATCCTTGCGCCATCGCTTCTTTGCCAATTTCTGTCTCTATAACTCTTACGTTATTGCCCGCAAGAAAAGCGAGAATTTTTTCGCTGGTCGGCGTGAGATGCCGAGTTAACTCTACCTTGGCCATATCAACGACGACAACTTCGACGCCCAGCCCCAGCAACAGATCAAGCCGGTCCGCATAAGCTAATGTAATAAGGGGGCCGGCGTCTGGAACAAGCAGTTCGCAGACACTCTCACGCACTTATGACCTTCCCGATGCGGTCAACCATTTGTTGGGTTTCCTCCTCCGCCAAGGAGGGCATAGGAAGGCCCGCGCCGCACATCATGAGGAAAAGGGATTCATCGCTAACGATATTGAGATCCTTCATCAGGGACCTGTAGGTCACCTTTCCAAGCGAAAAATCCAGGAGCTTCCGGTAATTCTCCGGTTTCTGGCCTTTTTCTCCAACAGCCTCCACAAATCCAACCAGCAATGTGCGCACGATGGCGTTAAGTGATGTATCCATTTGCGCCGCGGCAACCTTCGATTTCCGCAGCAAATCATCATCTATGGCAAAGGTTATGTTCGACATAGTACTAGCTTTATGGTAATTCGAGGACGACTACACCGCGCAACTGAGGCGATGACAAAAAGCCGCGCGGCCATCGCCATGCACACAAGTCCGATCAACGCGAGCGGGATGTATCGGTTAGAGAACGACGCCGTCGGTAATCAAAAGGGCTTTGGGACCAGTTCCGTGTGACGCAGGGGGGCGTAACGCTTGCCTGCAAAAGCGCCTGATAGAAGCCCCCTACCCTCTTACCCACACGAAAGCTGAAGACCCCCTTTAAGGGGGGGCGCCCCTATCCGCTTGGCCGTGAAGGCGCCGACCGACCCTGTTCATAAAGGTCCGCGAGCAAGCCTCAAGGGGATCGGTGCGCTCACTCCTCAGCCCCAGTCCAGACGTTTGGTAAAGTTCACGACGCTCGGGCGCTCCTCGTAACCGAGGGAGGGGTAGAACCCGCGCCGGTACGACTCGCGTTCGCGGCTATTCAAGACACTGATGCGAAAGCACTTGCGGGCCGCGGCCTCGTTTTCTATCGCCGCCATCAAGGCCTTGCCCACACCTCGGTTCCGGGCCGAGCCGATCACAAAAACTTCAGTGATTACGAGCTCCCTCCCAGCAAATAAGAGATGAGTCACGACCTCCCCGTGCACATAACCTACGACCTTGCGATCGTGTTCGGCGACCAGGAGAAGCGCGCTTTCCTCGGTGATCAGAGCC
Organism: Pseudomonadota bacterium; assembly: GCA_021795255.1. Next base: position 4,004 of record JAJYPQ010000309.1, on the reverse strand, counting down.
GCTAGGCGTTGCGCCAATGTGCTGCCATCGGCCTTAAACGCGGGGTTCCAGCCGAGCTCCCTGTGCAATTGCATAATGCCCGGGAGGTCGGTTGGCTGGAGGGGCCGAATCTTGACGGGCAAAGCGCTCTGACTCGCCATGGCATCATCCTCTAAAGTGTTGAAACACCGCGATCCCCTTCAAAAGATCGAACGCCTGACGCAACTGGTAGTCGTGGTCTAGTATGTTCTCGACCTTGGCGGAGACAAGCACACCCTGAGCGACGCCCTTCTTGGGTGGGTTCGGGTTACGCAAGTGCCCGGGGAGATTGATTTCGCGCAAGAAGGGTTTGTGGTGGCTCGCGACAAACCGGCCCTCGTGCACGATAATATTGGGCGTGATACCGATGTTTTGGATGGAGTGTCCGTCCGGCGTGAAGTACCGAGCCGTGGTCAACCGTAGGGCTCCGCCATTGGACATGGGCATAATGGTTTGGACGCTCCCCTTACCAAAGGTCTTGGAGCCCAAGACAATGGCGCGACGATTGTCTTGGAGTGCGCCGGCGACGATCTCGGCGGCCGAGGCCGATCCCCCATTGACGAGAACTACCATTGGGGCCCCGTGCAGCAGATCCGGTCCGTGGGCACGGAAGACGATGTCCGAGCTCGGCACGCGACCGCGCGTGCTGACGATGACCCCCTTGTTCAAGAAGTCGTCGCAAACCGCGACAGCTGCATTCAATACCCCGCCCGGGTTATCGCGCAGATCAAGTATGAGGCCTTTAAGGGGACCGTGATTCTCGGCCTTGAGATGCAAAAGGGCACGCGTCACACCCTGGCCCGTATCGCCCTGAAACTCGGACACGCGCACATAACCGTAACCCGGGGCGAGGAGCCTGCCCACAACACTGTGGATTTTAATGATTTGGCGATCAAGGTGAAAGGTCAGGGGGTGGGCTACGCCCTTTCTCAGGATCGTCAGGGTCACCGAGGACCCGGGGCGGCCGCGCAAAAGGTGGACCGCTTTGCGTAACGACAGGCCTTGGATGAACGTCCCGTTGATGCGGACGATCAAATCGCCGGGACGGATACCGCTGCGCCCGCCGGGTGTCCCATGGATAGGAGTCACCACTCGCAAAAAGCCTTTGTATTCGCTGACCTCGAGACCCACCCCGCCGAAACGCCCGGTGGTATCGACCTGCAAGTGCTTATATTGGCGGGGGTCGAGATATTGGGAATGGGGATCTAGATTGTCCACCATGCCGCGGATGGCGTTATTGATCAACTTGCGATCGCTGACCGGAACGACGTATTCCGCCTTTACGATATTGAAGACTTCGGCAAACGTTCGGAGCTCTTTCAGGGGAAGCCGCGCGAGCGCCGCGTTTTGATGGGCCTCGCGCTCGGCCTGGACGGCGCGCTCTATGGTCAGACCGGCACCGAGGAACACACCGGTGAGGAGGATGAGCGCGTAGCGCATAATACTTTTTTTCATACCGCAGATCTCCGATAGGCCGTCAATGGGCCAGCCAAGCCAAGGGGTCCAAAGGTTGACCGTTGTGGCTGAGGTCAAAATAGAGTCCGGGCCGCGAAAACCCGCCGCTGTCGCCGACGGTCGCGATCACTTCCCCGCCCCGAACAAAGTCGCCCACATGCTTTAAAAGGGTCTGGTTATGGCCATAGAGGGTCATATACCCGTCCCCGTCTTGCAGTATTAACAACAATCCGTAGCCACGCAACCAGTTGGCATACACGACCCGGCCGGAGAAGACCGCCCGAACCTCCTCGCCCGGCCGCCCCGGGATGACAATGCCCGCCCAACGGTTCAGTCCGCCCCGGAGGGCGCTTGCCCGCAGGGTCGCGAATCGGGCCGGTACTGGCAAGGGCAAGCGGCCTTTAAAGTCGCCGAACGGGCCGCGCAGATCGGGTATCCTCCCCGGCACCTGGGGGAGCCGACGAAGCCCGCGCAACAGGGTCTCAAGACGGTGGGCGCGGGCGCGCAGCGCTCGCAACCGCGAACGCCCGCTCATGGCCCGATGGTCCCATTCCGAGACCAATACCTTACGACGCGCGAGCGCCGCCTCGAGTCTGCGTTTTTGCCCAGACTCGGTCTTGGCGACAACCCGGGCCTGTCTGATCTTGGCCCGAATGGCCGCCGTAGTCTTGTCCAAGGCGCGAAGGGTACGGCGAGCCGCCTCGATTTGCTGGGCCCGGGCGCGCACAACATACCGGTAGTATTGGACCATCCGCGCGACAAGCCGGGGGTTCTCCTGGCTAAAAAGAAGCTGGAGGGTACCGGCTCGGCCCATCATATAGGCGGCCGCGGCCTGACGCGCGACATCGGCCCGTTCGGCGTTGCGGGTCTGCCGCAAGCGGGCGGCCCGCGCCCTAAGATCGGCAATCTCGCGTCGCAGACCCTGTTCGCGCATCCTCGTTCGCACGAGCCGTCGACCGATATCCGCCACCTTGTCCTCAGCGAGCCGCAGGGCGTCCCGGGCCTGACTACGGTCGCGCAACGTTCGGTCGAGGCCGCGCTGCAAGGCGGCCTCCTGGGTACGTAGGGCGTGCAACTCGGAGCGCACGCCGGCCTGCGCCCAAAGCGGCGATAGCACCGCTACGGCGCCCCAGAAGATTCGAGCCTTGAGGCTCCGCTGTACTGCCCGCTTCGTCGCCGACCTCGCGCTCACTTCAGCTCTATTAGGGGCTGTCCCGTCATTTCTGAGGGCGGACAGACGTTCAGGAGTTTCAAAATCGTCGGCGCCACGTCCTCGAGCGAGCCTTGCGGGCTCATACGCGCCGGGCGCCCCAGGTACAACAAGGGGACCGGGTTCGTGGTATGGGCAGTGTGAGGCTGGCCGCTCTCGGGGTCCCGCATCTGCTCGGCGTTGCCGTGATCGGCCGTGATCAAGACCTCGCCCCCGCAGGCCTTAACCGCCGAAGCGAGCTTCGCAAGACAGCTATCCAGAGTTTCGATAGCACGCACCGTGGCGGCAAAATCTCCCGTGTGTCCGACCATATCGGGGTTCGCGAAATTACAGATGATCACGTCGTAGCGCCCGGTCCCTGCGGCGTCGATGATCTCTTGCGTAACGCGTGCGGCGCTCATCTCCGGACGGCAGTTGTAAGTCGGTACGTCGGTTGGCGAGGGCACCAGGATCCGTTCCTCACCCTCGAACGGGTTCTCTTCTCCGCCGTTGAAAAAAAAGGTCACATGCGCATATTTTTCCGTTTCGGCGACCCGTAACTGGCGTTTGCCGAGATCAGCGAGATACGCCCCCAAAACATTTACAAGCCGTGTCGAGGGAAAGGCCACGGGCATACCGAACTCGGCTTGATACTCGGTCAGGCTCACAAAGCGGCCGAGCTTGGGTTGGACGGCACGCGGGAACCCGTCGAATGTGGGCTCCACGAAGGGTCGGCAGATCTGGCGCGCCCGATCGGAGCGGAAGTTCATAAAGACGACCACGTCGCCGTCATCGATAGTCCGGGGGGCCTCGCCTAGCGGCACGATTGCGGTCGCCTTTACGAACTCGTCGTTCTCCCCCCGCGCATAGGCCATGGCCAGGGCATCGGCGGCGCTGGCGGCCCGATACTCCGCCTTGCCGGCCGTCAGAAGATCGTAGGCGGCCTGAATCCGCGGCCACCTATGATCCCTGTCCATCGCATAGTAGCGCCCGATGACGGAGGCGAAACGCCCTCGGCCGAGCGCCGCGAACTTCGCCTCCATGGCCGCGATCGAGGCGCCGGCGCTCTGAGGGAGGGTATCCCGGCCGTCCAAGAACGCATGGAGGTACACCTGGTTTAGACCGCGCGCGACGGCAAGCTCCGCCATCGCGTGAATGTGATCCTCGTGGCTATGAACCCCGCCTGGGGAGAGTAGCCCTAGGATATGAAGGCTTTTGTGGCTATCACGGGCCAGATCGACCGCATCCGTCAGGGTCTTGTTGGTAAAAAACGCGCCGGAGGCTATGGCCCGGTTGATCCGAGTGTATTCTTGGTACACCACCCGGCCAGCGCCAAGATTCA
>JAJYPQ010000308.1 GCA_021795255.1 Pseudomonadota bacterium | reverse complement strand
AACGGCGTCTTTTTCCATGCGCTCCCGGCCGTAGGCCGCGCAGCCGATGAGGGCTACGTCGGGATTGGTGATAAGCCAGACCGGAAGACCTGCCAAAAGTTGGGAAAAGCGGCCCTTGTCACAAAAGGCGGAGAGGAATGTCTCCTCTTTCAGGAGCGGTATGAGCCGCGGGGAGATGCCGCCGCCGATGTAGACCCCGCCCAAGGCAAACACCTTGAGCGCGAGATTCCCGGCTTCGGCGCCCAGGATTGCGACAAAGGCCTCGAGGGCTGCGCGACACAGAGGACAGGGCGATCGGGTGTCCAGGGCGTGGGCTATGATCAGGGGGGTGCGATCATGGGTCAGCGCGAGTTCCTTTGCCAGGGCAGGCGATTCCCGGTCACCACCACAGTCGCGGAAAAACTCGTAGAGATAGGGTATTCCGATACCCGAACACACGAGCTCGTAGCTGACATGCTCTACCCGTTTGCGCATATAAGGCAGGAGCGCCTCCAAGGCTCTGGTGGGCGGGGCAAAGTCCGCGTGCCCGCCTTCCGAGGGACAGGGTTGGTAGCCTTGCCCGTTCCAGACGAGAAAGGCCTCCCCGAGGCCCGTTCCGGGGGCTATGATCGCCTTGGTCCCCCGCGGGCGTTCGCTCCCGGTGTTCAAGGTCAGGAGGTCGCGGGCTTCTAGGGCCGGGATCGCATGGGCGACCGCCGCGAGATCATTGAGAATATCTACCGCCTGCAGGTCGAGTTCCCGGCAGAGTTGGGCGCCGTCTACGTCCCACGGGAGGTTTGTGAGTTGCGCGCGACCGTCGACCACGGGGCCTGCCACATCAAGGCAGGCGCGCGCGACTCGTACGCCGGCCGTACTCAGAAATTCCTGCAGGAGGCTAGAGAGGTTAGGGTATTCCGCACTCTGCAGACGCGCGCGCTCGAGGGGTGCAAAGTGTCCTGCGGCGGACGCCAGGATCATCAGATCGGTTTTGGTACCGCCGATGTCGCCCACTAATAGCAGATCGGAACCCGGGTCATTTACCACCACGCGTCTCCCATGGGCCAGGCCTTGGCCGTAGCTGTTGCATTTATCGGAACCTTGGCCCGCTTTCTAAAGGACCGCGAGCGCCACCGCCGCTATAATCGACCGTGCTTTTGCGAAACGGCGACAGAAAAGGCCCCCCAGTCCGCTTTCATTGTACAGGATACTGGTCTACGCCGGCGGGCACCATGTCCCCAGGCCCTGGAAAAAAGGCCCAGGAATCGTTAGTGTGTTCGCTAAGGGGCCGAAGTCTAGGGATTCGGCGCGTCTCTTCCCGGCCCGGAGGACGGAAAACGACATCATGCGGATAGGAATGATCGGACTGGGGCGCATGGGCGCGAATATGGCGCTGCGATTGACGCGGGCAGGGCACGAGTGCGTAGGCTACGCACGCGGTGCCAAGACCGTTCGGGCATTTCAGGCCGAGGGCGGCCTGGGCGCGGGGTCGCTTTCCGATCTCGTGGGCCAATTGCCGAAGCCGCGGGTCGTGTGGTGCATGGTCCCGGCGGCCACCGTGGACGGTCTTTTGGCAAACCTTGTGCCACTTCTAGATGTCGGGGACATCGTCATCGACGGCGGCAACTCCTATTATCAGGACGACATCCGCCGTGCCCAGGACTTGGCAGCAAAGAATCTTCGCTATCTGGACGTTGGGACGAGTGGCGGGGTGTGGGGACTAGAGCGCGGATACTGTTTGATGATAGGCGGGCCCGCCGACGCCGTAGAGCATCTTGACCCGATCTTTCAAAGCTTGGCGCCGGGCCATGAGGCGGCCCCCTTGACCCCCGGGACCCGGGCCGACAGCGGTACTGCGGTGTCCGGATACCTGCACTGTGGTCCCCACGGCGCCGGGCATTTCGTGAAGATGGTTCACAACGGGATCGAGTATGGGCTTATGGCCGCCTATGCCGAGGGCTTCAATATCCTAAAGCGAGCGAATATCGGCGACGCCGATACGCCGCAGGATGCGGAGACGGCGCCCTTGCGTCACCCGGAACATTTCCAATACCAGATTGATGTCGCAGCGGTTGCCGAGCTCTGGCGGCGCGGCAGTGTGGTGAGTTCCTGGCTCTTGGACCTCACCGCCGCGGCCCTTCAGGACCAGCCGGATTTAGCAGGCTTTGCGGGGCGCGTGGCGGATTCGGGCGAGGGCCGGTGGACGGTACAGGCGGCCGTGGAAGAAGGGGTGCCGGCGCCGGTCATCACCGCGGCCCTTTATGCGCGATTCAGTTCTCGGGGCGCGGCGGATTTTGCCGACCGGATCCTGGCTGCCATGCGTTATGGTTTCGGCGGACACGTCGAGAAATAGCGGAAGCAACTCGGTCTCGATCCATGCCCCGGGTCTTATCGAAGGACCTGCGGGCGGTCTTCAAGGATTGCGGGAGCGGGTGGGGCTTGCGTTCAAGAGCCGGCCCCGCTAGGGTCTGCCTTGGGTCCTCCTGGAGGGCTTAGCAATAAATGTTCGAGGAAGCAGGGTCATCGGATGGGCCCGCAATCGCGTGTTGGCTAGGAGGAAGCCGCCTTGGATCATTCATCGGAAACATCAAACCATGCTGGCCAATCTCCCCTGAAGGGTGACGAGGGTCTGAAGCTTACCGAGCTTCCGCAATGGCGCGCCCTGGAGGCGCATTACCAGGCGGTGAAGGACGTGACGCTGCGCGCCCTATTCGACGCCGACCCTGGTCGTGCCGCTCGATTCACAGTCCAGGGGGCGGGTTTATTTTTGGATTATTCGAAGAACCGCGTGACGGCGGAGACCATGCGGCTCTTGCTCGACCTTGCCCGCGCCCGCGGCGTTGAAAAACGGCGGGACGCGATGTTTCGAGGCGAGCACATCAATGACACGGAACGACGTCCGGCGCTCCATGTCGCTTTGCGGGCCAAAAAGGGCCATAAGATAGAGGTCGATGGCCGCGACGTGGTGCCCGGCGTCCATGAAGTCTTGGCGCAGATGGCGGGCTTTGCGGATCGCGTGCGCAGCGGGGCCTGGACCGGTTTTACCGGCAGGCGTATCTCTACTGTGATCAATATCGGCATCGGCGGCTCCTACTTGGGGCCTGAGATGGCGTATCGGGCGTTGCGGCCCTTTGCGAGCCCGCTTTTGAATGTGCGCTTCATTGCGAATGTGGACGGCGAGGAGTTTCGCGCAGCGACAGACGGTCTTGATCCGGCGCAGACGCTTTTCATTATCTGTTCGAAGACCTTCACGACCCAGGAGACCATGACCAACGCCCGGACCGCGCGTCAGTGGTGCGTCGAGGCCTTGGGAAGCGAAGCGGTGGCGTCGCACTTCGTGGCTGTGTCCACCAATACCGCGGAGGTCGCGCGCTTTGGTATCGATCCGGCCCACATGTTCGTGTTTTGGGACTGGGTCGGGGGTCGCTATTCCTTGGGATCGGCGGTCGGGCTTTCCACCATGATCGCTATCGGGCCCGAGCACTTCTCTGAGATGCTGGCCGGTTTCCGGGCCATGGACGACCATTTCTGCCAATCACCCCCGGAAACGAACCTGCCGATGCTCATGGGCCTACTGACGGTCTGGTACAACAATTTTTTTGGGACGGAGACCCAAGCCATCTTACCTTACTCCAAGGCATTGGCCCGTTTACCGGCGTATCTGGAACAGTTGCAGATGGAGAGTAACGGCAAGCATGTGGATGTGGCGGGGCGTCCCGTGACCTATCAGACAGGGCCCATCATTTGGGGCGAGCCTGGCGTCGACGCCCAGCATTCGTTTTATCAGTTGTTTCATCAGGGCACGAAACTCGTGCCCTGCGATCTGATTGGCTTTTGTCGTTCCGACGCCAAGCTACCCGTTCACCACGACTTGTTGATAGTCAATATGTTTGCGCAGGCCGAGGCCTTGGCCTTCGGGCAGTCGGCTACCACTTTGGCGCAGGAGGGTGTCCCGCCGGCGCAAATTCCCTTTCGAACGTGTGATGGGAACCGCCCCAGTAATGTGATTCTGGGGGAGCGCCTGACCCCGTACAGTCTGGGCGCACTCATAGCGCTTTATGAACACAGTGTCTTCACGCAGGGCGTCATTTGGGGCATCGATTCGTTCGACCAGTGGGGCGTGGAGCTTGGGAAGGTGTTGGCGCGTCGTATCGGGGCCGAGATGCAAGACGCGAACGCCGTGGCGTCCCATGACAGTTCGACCCAGGCCTTGATTGCCCAATATAGATTGTGGCGAAACCCGAAAGGCGAGGCCTAGCTGGTCGACGAAAGAGCCGTCCGAAAGGATCGAGAGGTTTTTGGAAAGGGCGTCTTAGGATAAGGACTAGGGCCTGGCCGGGGGACACTTTAGTGCTCATAGGGGAGGGCCGGTCGGCTCCCTTTTTTACGGATATTCTATCGAGCACAGTTCGCGCTCTCACTAAGGAGTTGTTGCGGTATGGATCAAGCGCCCCGTTTTGTTAGCCAACTCACCCGCAATACACTTGCTTTGATTCTCGCCGGAGGACGGGGGTCCCGGCTCAAACACCTGACCCTATGGCGCGCCAAGCCCGCGGTCCCCTTCGGGGGCAAGTTCCGGGTTATCGATTTCCCGCTGTCGAACTGCGTGAATTCCGGGATACGCCGTATTGGAGTGCTCACTCAGTATAAGGCCCACTCCTTGATTCATCATATCCAAAAGGGCTGGGGTTCGCTGCGCGGGGAGTTTGGCGAGTTTGTGGAATTGTTGCCGGCGCAGCAACGGATAGAGTCGTCCTGGTACGCGGGGACTGCCGATGCGGTCTATCAAAATCTCGATATCCTGCGCAATCATGGGCCAGAATACGTTCTGATACTCGCCGGCGACCACGTCTATAAAATGGACTACGGCCCCATGATCGCCTTCCATGTCAAAAGAGAGGCGGACCTCACGGTCGGTTGCGTCAAGGTCCCGCTCGCACGCGCGACCGAGTTTGGGGTGATGGCGACCGATGATGAGGCCCGCGTGGTAAGATTTAGCGAGAAACCAGAATACCCAGAGCCGACGACCCCAGGCGGCGACACGGCGCTGGCCTCGATGGGCATTTATGTCTTCAACGCGCGCTTCCTTTATGACCGCTTGATTGAAGACGCCGATAGGAGGGAGTCGCAGCACGACTTCGGCCACGACATCATCCCCTGTGCGATGGACCGGTATCGAGTCATGGCGTACGCCTTCGCAAGTGGCGAAGCGGGTACCGGGAACCTCGGTAATCAGGCCGCATACTGGCGTGACGTCGGGACCCTCGATGCCTACTGGGAAGCCAATATGGAGTTGATTGGCGTGACCCCCGAGCTGAACCTCTACGACACCTCCTGGCCCATCTGGACCTTTCAAGAGCAACATCCGCCGGCCAAGTTTATCTTCGATGAGGAGGACGGTCGCCGGGGTATGGCGCTCG
>JAJYPQ010000307.1 GCA_021795255.1 Pseudomonadota bacterium | reverse complement strand
CGCATCAACATACATACGCTCATGGGCACAAGTGGCCTGATCTTGAGATTGAAGGTCGCGAAAGGATATTCGCTGACAAAATAGTGGCGTTCGCACTTCGGCCCACAGGACGGCGGTCTCGGATCGGTATGACCCCTGTAACCGGTATCGTCCGCTTTCCCGGCGGATCATGATGTTCGTGGTGATGGGGCTCGCCATATAAGCGCCCCCTCGCATCCCCTAGTTAAATCGGTACGCGTCGGGCAGGTTCGCCGGGGATACACCATGATGAGTAGGGGCGCCCCCATCCCTTTGCCTCAATACGGGTGCGTCCTCTAGCTCGCCGTTTACCTCGATCGTTTGGGCAAGGCGCCATCTCCTGTGGCGTGGCTACCCTCGTAAAGCGCGCGACTGGTGCGGCTCATCGCGGCTCATCGCCGTAGGCGTTTTCCGCGTGCCCGTGCGAACTCTCGTTGCGCGCCACGTCGCAGGAGAAGTGCCCACGTATCAGTCGCGCGGCGGTCTATGTGGCGGATGTCGCAGGATCCGATTTCGTCGCGGTCGCGCGCCTATGCGGAAGGTGGAGCTAATCTCGGAACCTTCGAAATCCATCGTTTGCGACCAAAGTCATAACGACGAGTGTGAGCGGATCGTTGCTCGGAAACTGCACAAAAACATGACGTGTCGCCTCATGCACGTCGCCCTGATCGTCGGCGAATCTCGATGTATTCCAGGGGGGTAGGGTCTTTCGATGATGAACTGGGGAGACGCGTTTTCCGAAGGGTGGGCAGCCACGACCATGGCTTCATCGGCGGCAGATCCGTTCGCAGCCGTCTCGTGACTGCCATTTTAATATCGAGAGACAGGGAGAGGCGCAGGACTGCCGGGTAAACACGGCCTGTGTGAAGATATGTACAGTTCGTCATTAATATAACCATTATATTAGATAATAATTAAAAACGAATTCATCTTAAATATTAGGGTGAAAGCGTTTCCGTATGACCAAAATTCCATAGACTTTATTCGCATGAGCTAGATACACTAAAGCTCAGAAAGACGTGAGCCCTAGGGCCTTTCCCCCGGTCTACAGTGAGGGTAAAGCTCACGGCGAAAAGAAACGAATAGCGGGGAACCAAGGAGTGGGTCTGTTGTGAGCGAGGCGACCCCTGATTTCTTCGGGGTCGTTCTCATGACCAGATGAGGAGATGTGATCTTATGCCGTTTGCGCTCGTAGAGATTGCTGTAGCAGGATGGGTCATGGCGGTTGCCATTTGGTATGCGGACTAGGTGATAACAAGAAACTCTGCTTCGAGCGGAGGGGAAGTAGTCCAAGTCGTGAGGATGGACTATGTGGAGCGCCTGAAGGGAAGAAGTATTGGCGACAAAGGGGTGGAAATTGCGGCCCGTGGAGAGCGACCAACCAGCGCATTCCACGGGTTTCGTTTTTAGGGGGCGTGGCCTCCAGGGCTCGGGGGTGGGGGCGGCGAGATTGGCCCTGGGCCGGATCTCGCCTAGCAAGAGGCGCGGGCCGGTCCCTCTTGACAAACAAGTGCATCCTCGTGATCATGGCATTATGAGTCACACATCATCGTTATTCATTCTTCCTCTCCACGGGCGACTGCCAGGGTTTCCCGCGCTGTAGTTTTTCGTGTTGTGTCTTTTGGTTTTTCGCTTACCACACATATTGAGGTGCGCCGTGCGGACATCCCGCTCTGAGCGTTTGTTGCGACTGCGATGCGCCTGTTGGGCCGCGAACGATGGTTGCCCAACAGAATGGCCGAAGCCACGGCCGTGGTCATTTCGGACTCGTTCCTCGGAGACACGCGCATGCTTAAAGAGCCGCATTCTAAATACCGGCCGTTCCCGGCCGTAGACCTTCCCGACCGCACGTGGCCGTCACGTGTCCTGCAAGCGCCGCCCGTTTGGCTCAGCACCGATCTGCGGGACGGTAACCAGGCGCTTTTCGAGCCTATGAGCGTGGCACGCAAGCGCGACCTGTTTGCCTTGCTCTGCACCATCGGATTCAAGGAGATCGAGGTCGGTTTCCCGTCCGCATCGCAAACGGATTTCGATTTCGTGCGCACGCTTATCGAAGACGGGCTCGTGCCGCCGGATGTGACGATAGGGGTCTTGACGCCGGCCCGGACAGATCTCATCGCCACCACGATCGCAGCGCTCCGTGGCGCGAGGCGGGCCATCGTGCACGTCTACAACGCCATTTCCCCGGTGTTTCGGGATATCGTCTTTCGCCGGGATAAGGCGGCAGTGCTCGCCATGGCGCAAGAAAGCGTGCTCTATGTAAAAGCGCTCACTAAGGCGCAGCCTGAAACGCAATGGGTTTTGCAGTATAGCCCCGAGGCCTTTAGCGGAGCGGAATTGGAATTCGCGCGCGCCGTGTGTGACGCCGTGGTCGCGGCCTGGGGCCCGGTCGAGGATGATCAGGTGATCATCAATTTGCCGGCGACCGTGGAGATGTCGACGCCCAACGTCTTCGCCGATCAGGTGGAATGGATGCATAGGCATCTTAGCAGACGCCCGGCGATCACCCTCAGTGTTCACCCCCATAACGATAGGGGGACTGCGGTGGCGGCGGCGGAATTGGCGCTCATGGCCGGAGCCGAGCGCGTCGAGGGCTGTTTGTTCGGTAACGGCGAACGGACGGGGAACGTGGATCTGGTGACGCTCGCCTTGAACCTTTATACCCAGGGTATTTCGCCGCGGTTGGATTTTTCGCGCCTGGATGACGTAGCGCGTATCGCCTCCGAGTGTACGCGTTTGCCGATAAGCCCGCGGCACCCGTATGTGGGCGAACTCGTTTATACGGCCTTCTCCGGGTCGCATCAGGACGCGATAAGGAAGGGATTCGCCGCCCAAGAGGACGGGGCGTTTTGGAATGTGCCGTATCTTCCGCTCGATCCTCGATGTGTCGGACGAAGCTACGAGGCAGTGGTTCGCGTGAACAGTCAGTCGGGCAAGGGCGGGATCGCCTATATCCTCGAGACCCACTATGGGATAGTCCTACCGCGCGCCCTGCTCATCGTCTTTAGTCGCATGATTCAGGCCGTGACCGATAGCACGGGTGCGGAGATGACGCCCGAGCAAATAGGCGCTCTTTTTCACGATGAGTATCTCAGAGACCGAAAGAGCATAAGGTATCGACGCCATGAATTGAGCGAGGATCGGGAGACCTCTCGGCATCGGGTGCGCCTGCATCTTGAAAGGGATGGTCAGGCCGTGTGTTACGAGGGTTACGGCAACGGCCCGCTCGATGCCGCAGTCCATGCCCTACCCGTCGCGGTGCGCTTGCGCCATTACGAAGAACGCTCTGTCGGACAAGGCTCGGCATCGAAGGCCTTGGCGGTCCTGGAGATTGAGCCATCGGTGGGCGGGCCTTCGGTGTTCGGGGTCGGAATCCACAGCAGCATCGTGACGGCGTCTTTGATTGCGCTCGTGCGGGCCTTTGCGTCTTGCGACGCCCGGGTGCGGGATTCTGACTGCGTCCAAAGCGCCTAGTCCGCACGGCTGAGCCATGCGCAGTCTGCCATAAGTCTTATGCGACCTCTTAAATATCTTGGTATCGTTGCCCGGTCTTCTTAACCCAATTTACAAGGAGTGCGCATGAGAAAACAATTCGTAGCGGTGGGTAGTTCCTTGCTTCTCATGACCATGTTGACGGCCTGCCACCATAAGGCCAGCGGAAATAGCGGTTCGAGTGCAGGCTCCGGCAATACCAGTTCTTCTTCGGGCACCGCGGGTGGTGGCTCAGGTAGCGCAGGCGGCGGTTCGGACAGCGGCGGCTCCGGGGCGAGTGGCGGCGGTTCGGGCAGCGGCGGATCCGGGGCAGGCGGTGGCGGGGCGGGTGGATCCGGCGCCGGTTCGGGCAGCGGCAGCTAGGCCGAGGGGTTTTCCTGTGGCGACTCGGTTCCCGGTCGCTCGAGCGGCGCTCCTTGTGGGTGTGGTCGCCGCACCGGTAGCCGTTGCGGCGCCGACGTCGGGCTTGAGTACCCAGGTCGCCACTGCGCAGGCCTTCGCCGAGCTACGGGCAAACCTGGAAACGCAAAACGCGGTGGTCGCTCAGTTGGAGTCGGCGACCACGACCGCACAGCTACGCCAACTCCTGGCCGAGGACAGTCAATTGGTCAGCGCGGACCTCAGCCTTTTGAATGGGCTTGGTGGGGTCTCTGGAGGGGCGGGGGCAACTACCCCGCCAGCCTCGTCCCAGGGTTCTCTTCGCGGTAACAATAACGGTTCGGCACAAGGCAGTTTCGGGGTCCCCCCGGCGCCTCGGGGAACGCCGGCCGCGCCGGCCTCAGGCAATCCCTTCCCCTTCCCTTGATCGATATAAGCCTAGCCGTCCATTAGCGGGCGCTGGTATGCTTGCCCGGGAACGGACGGGGGTGGGGAGCATGCGGGCGGGGGACACCATGGTGGGGGTACTGAGGGTTATCCGGGATACGGCTTTGACCGTCATCCTAAGACCCGTGTCGTTTTTCCAGACCATGCCCAAATCGGGAGGGTTTCGCACCCCGTTCGTGTTTTTGCTGGTTATCGGTCTGTTCGATATGCTGTTGCTGTCGTTCTTCCAGGGCTTTGTGATCGGTCCTGCGGGGGCTTTGAGGTTCGCTGTCCACGCCTTGGCGCTGGCGCCGCTCGCCTTGACTTTGTCCGGGTTCGTTTTGACCACCGTGTTTTTTGTCTTCTGGCGGCTGATGGGGTCGTCTCAGTCGTACGAGACCTCGTATCGTACCTTTGCCTACAGTTACGCGATCTCGCCCATCACCACGGTCATGGGTTTTGTCCCGTATCTCGCCTTGGTCGGCTTCATTTGGTGGTTTGCCCTTTTGATCATGGCGAGCGTCTATGTGCACGGGATCCATCGTATCAAGGCCACGGTCGTTTTCACGGTCTTGGGACTCGCTTTGATGGTGTTTCTGAACCACGCCGAGCACTATGCGCTGCGCCATGGCTTGACTCAGGGCCCCCCCCATCAAGAGCGGCCCGCCCTCAAGCCGGCTGCGCGCACAGCCCGCATCTAAGTCCATGGGCATTGGTCTTGCGCTGGTCGCGGCGGTGTTATTCGGCGCGACCGTGCCGCTTGGCAAGGCGCTTTTAGGGGACCTCCCGCCACTTGCCCTGGCGGCGGTGTTTTATCTGGGCTGCGGCATCGGGCTTGCCGGGATCATTGTGGCGCGCCGTCTCCTGGGACACCGCATCCAGTTTGCTCCACGCCACTGGCTACCATTCGCATTCTCGCTTGTGAGCGGCGGGATCGTGGCCCCGATCCTGTTCACGAGCGGTCTCGCCCGGACCTCTTCTGTATCTGCCGCCTTATTGTTGAACCTCGAGGTGGTCTTTACCGTCCTTTTGGCGCGCCTTGTCCTGCGTGAAGTGGTTGGGAGTCCGCGCCTTATCGGCATACTGCTCGTCGTCGCCGGC
>JAJYPQ010000306.1:4928-5427 GCA_021795255.1 Pseudomonadota bacterium | reverse complement strand
GCGTGCGATCTCTTCTAACTGCGCCCGAGTGACCTTGCCCACCTTATGGGTGTGCGGAGTCTTGCTCCCGCTCGTGATTCCGGCGGCTTTCTTCAGCAGAATGCTGGCCGGGGGGGTCTTGGTGACGAAGGTAAAGCTCTTATCGCTGTATGCGGTAATGACCACGGGGATCGGCAGGCCTTCCTCTATACCCTGAGTCCGGGCATTGAACGCCTTACAGAACTCCATGATATTCAAACCGCGTTGCCCGAGGGCCGGTCCGATCGGCGGGCCCGGGGTCGCTTTCGTTGCCGGCACCTGCAACTTAATGTAGGCGTCAATTTTCTTTGCCACAGAGGCTCCTTCGGGGTGCAAACGCCTCGCGGCTCCCCCTATTGTGTTGAGGCCTAAAAACTTAGGCCTTTTCTACCTGACTAAAATCGAGCTCGACCGGCGTCTGCCTGCCAAAAATAGACACCGAGACCTTGAGCTTGCTCTTTTCGTAATTGACATCCTCGAC
>JAJYPQ010000306.1:0-4918 GCA_021795255.1 Pseudomonadota bacterium | reverse complement strand
CCCATCGATGACGCGCACTTGTTCACCGCTCGTAAAGGAGAATTTCGGCCTGGGTTTCTCGACGCCATCCTGTACTTGGCGAAGGATCATCTCGGCTTCTTTGTCGCTGATCGGCGTCGGCTTGGTACCCGAGCCGCCGATAAACCCGCTGACCTTGGGCACGGCTTTCACGAGATGCCACGATTCGTCAGTCATTTCCATGCGCACAAGCACGTAACCCGGGAAAAACTTGCGCTCGCTGGTTCGCCGCTGGCCGCTTTTCATCTCGACCACTTCTTCGGTCGGCACCAAAATCTCGCCGAACATGTCCTGCATCCCGGAGCGAGCGATGTGTTCCTTCAGGGTTCTTTGTACCTGCTTCTCAAACCCCGAAAACGCGTGCACTACATACCAACGCATCGCCATCGGATCACGACCTCCCGGTCAACATGCTAACGCCCTTAATCAAACCTAGGTCCACGATCCACAAAAATATCGCAATCAAAACCACAAGAAGAATAACGACGAGCGTGGTTTGCACCGTCTCCTTGCGGGTCGGCCAGATCACCTTGCTCAATTCGACCCGCGACTCCTTGACGAAGACCCAGGCCGAGCGACCGGTAGGCGTCTGCATGGCGGTCGCGACTGCCAGAGCCAGGCCAACCAGGATGGCCAATACCCGCCACAGCTCGGGTTGTCCCACAAGGACATAATACCCGGCCACTCCCGCCGCCAGAAACATCATGGCTACGGTCAGCTTCAACTTATCTACCATCAACACAAACCACCTTTCAAAGACGAATGGCAGGCCAGGAGGGAATCGAACCCCCAACCTTCGGTTTTGGAGACCGACGCTCTACCAATTGAGCTACTGGCCTAAACCCGGATCGTCGAAAACTCCCTCTACTCGAGTATCTTCGCTACGACACCAGCACCCACCGTACGGCCGCCTTCACGGATGGCGAACCGCAGGCCGTCTTCCATGGCGATCGGGTTGATGAGAGTGATCGTGAGCTTGACGTTGTCCCCCGGCATCACCATTTCGGTGCCGGCGGGAAGATCGCAAGACCCTGTGACATCGGTCGTGCGGAAGTAAAACTGGGGGCGGTAGCCCTGGAAGAACGCGGTATGACGACCGCCTTCCTCCTTGCTCAAGACATAGACCTCAGCCTCGAAGCGGGTGTGGGGCTTGATGCTGCCGGGCTTACAGAGGACCTGGCCGCGCTCCACTTCCTCGCGCTTGGTGCCGCGCAAGAGCACGCCGATGTTGTCGCCGGCCTGGCCTTGATCCAAGAGCTTACGAAACATCTCGACCCCGGTCACGATGGTCTTGACGGTGTCGCGCAAGCCCACGATCTCGACTTCATCACCGACCTTCACAATCCCACGCTCCACCCGCCCGGTGACCACCGTCCCGCGTCCGGAGATCGAGAACACGTCCTCGACCGGCATCAGGTAGGCGCCATCGATGGCGCGCTCGGGTTGGGGGATATAGGCGTCCAGGGCATCGGCCAGCTTCAGGATCGCGCCCTCGCCGAGATCGGAGCTGTCGCCTTCCAAGGCCTTTAGGGCCGACCCGATGATGATCGGGGTCTTGTCGCCTGGGAACTCGTAGCGATCGAGGAGCTCGCGCACCTCCATCTCAACGAGCTCCAGGAGCTCCTTGTCATCGACCATATCGGCCTTGTTCAGGAACACCACGATATAGGGCACACCCACCTGACGCGCCAACAAGATATGTTCGCGGGTCTGGGGCATCGGGCCATCGGCTGCCGACACCACCAGGATCGCGCCGTCCATCTGCGCCGCTCCTGTGATCATGTTCTTGATGTAATCGGCATGGCCCGGGCAGTCGACATGGGCATAGTGGCGCTTCGTGGTCTGATACTCCACGTGCGCGGTGGCGATCGTAATACCGCGCGCCCGCTCTTCCGGGGCGTTATCGATCTGGTCATAGGCCTTGAACTCACCCCCGAACTTCGAGGCCAGGACCTTGGTAAGGGCCGCTGTGAGCGTGGTCTTGCCATGGTCGACATGGCCAATTGTGCCCACATTCAGATGGGGCTTCGTGCGTTCAAATTTTCCCTTGGACACCGTGGGTACCTCAGTTTTTATAAACTTTTCTTCCTGGTCGACTCGCGGTCGCCAGATCTCGCGTATGGAGCCCATAATCGGAATCGAACCGATGACCTCTTCCTTACCAAGGAAGTGCTCTACCGACTGAGCTATATGGGCCAGGTCCTTAAATTTTCACCAAACTGGAGCGGGTGATGGGAATCGAACCCACGCTATCAGCTTGGAAGGCTGAAGTTCTACCATTGAACTACACCCGCCTAACGCTTTTGGGCCATTCCGCCTACAGTCACGGTGGTGGAGGGGGGAGGATTCGAACCTCCGAAGGCAGAGCCGTCAGATTTACAGTCTGATCCCTTTGGCCACTCGGGTACCCCTCCCAAACGTAAGCCGCGAATTGTGATTAAGGGACAAGCCCTTGTCAACACCTTGAGCTTGCGGCTTTAGGAAGAATGCGCTGCGCGCCCAATCAGGTTGAGGGCCGAGCCCGCCCAAAACCAAGCGAGCTGCTCGGCGGTCAGGGTGTGCTGAGCCATGAGATCCCAGGTCGTCCCAGTCCCGGTCCTGATCACAAGACGCACGGGCGATCCCGGCTGTAAGTCCCTGATATCAGGGACACTCACCCGATCCTCGCGCGCGATGCGATCATAATCCGCAGGCTCCATAAAGGTCAGGGCTAGCACGCCCTGCTTCTTTAAATTGGTCTCATGGATACGGGCAAAGCTGCGCACCAGGATGAGGCGGGCACCAAGATAGCGGGGAGACATAGCGGCGTGTTCGCGCGAACTGCCTTCGCCGTAATTCTTGTCTCCCACGGCCGCCCACCCCAGCCCTTGGGCCTTGTAGGCGCGCGCCAACTGCGCGAGCGCGACACCCGATTCCTTCTTTAAGACATCAAAACCCGTGCCGACCCCCTCACTAAACGCGTTGCTCGCACCCTGAAACAGGTTGTCGCTGATGCGATCCAGATGGCCGCGATACTTGAGCCATGGACCAGCCGCCGAGATATGGTCGGTCGTGCACTTGCCGACCGCCTTCAGCAAAAACGGAAGATCCTGAAAATCCGCCGGCGCCGGGGCCCTGAAGGGTTCAAGCAGACTCAGTCGGTCACTGTCAGGACGGATCCGTACCGTGACCGCTTGTCCCAGCTCCGCAGGCGGCCTATAGCCCCCGGTGTCGGACACGAAGCCCGCGGTCGGCAACTCCTCAGCCACCGGTGGCGCCAAAGACAT
The DNA here is from genome assembly GCA_021795255.1 of Pseudomonadota bacterium. The sequence goes on along the minus strand of JAJYPQ010000306.1, from coordinate 1,634 downwards.
GGTCTTGCCATCGAGTTGAACACCGTTCAAGGGATTTTCGGTCAAACTGCCGGTCAAGGCAAAGGCGGTCACGAGCTCCGGGCTCGCAATAAAGGCGTGCGTCCCCGGATTGCCGTCATTGCGCCGCGGAAAGTTCCGGTTATAGGACGTCAGAATACTATTGGCCTCGTCCTTGCCCACATCGTCGCGCTCCCACTGACCGATGCACGGGCCGCAGGCGTTGGCAAGCACAGTCGCGCCTATGGCCGTCAGATCGGCCAGCAGGCCGTCGCGCTCAATCGTGGCCCGCACCTGCTCCGACCCCGGCGTCACAAGGAAGGGGACCTTAGCGGTGAGGCCCAGAGCGCGCGCCTGGCGCGCCACGTGGGCGGCCCGCCCGATATCCTCATAGGACGAGTTGGTGCAACTTCCGATCAAGGCCGCCCGCAAAATAGGAGGGTAATGATGCTCCATGACATCGTCTTTCAACTGCGAAACCGGGCGCGCCAAATCCGGGGTATGGGGGCCCACCACATGCGGCTCGAGGGTTGTGAGGTCGATAGTCAAAACCCGATCAAAATAGTCACTGGGCCGGGCCAGCACCTCGGGGTCGGCGGTCAAATGACCTGCCAGGGCCGCGGCGCGCGCCGCGAGTTTTTGCCGCCCCGTGGCCTGCAAATAGGTCCCCATACGCGTATCGAACGGGAACACCGAGGTGGTCGCCCCGAGCTCGGCCCCCATATTAGTGATCGTAGCCTTGGCCGTAGCGCTCAAAGAGCTGGTACCGGGCCCGAAATACTCGACGATATGACCGGTGCCGCCGTTTGTGGTCAAGAGGCCCGCGAGCTTCAAAATGACATCCTTCCCGCTCGTCCAGCCCGACAAACTCCCCACGAGCTGAACACCAATGAGCTTCGGCCACCGCAATTCCCAAGGCATGCCGACCAACACGTCCACGGCATCCGCCCCACCCACACCTATGGCCAACATCCCGAGCCCCCCGGCATTGGGGGTATGCGAGTCCGTGCCGATCATAAGTCCCCCCGGAAACGCATAATGCTCCAGAACGACTTGATGAATGATCCCCGATCCTGGCTGCCAAAAACCGATGCCATACTTGGCCGAGACCGAGGCGAGAAAGGCATAGACCTCTTCATTACTCTGCTCGGCGATCGCGAGATCGCGACCAGCGCCCACCTTGGCGCGGATCAAGTGGTCGCAATGCACGGTCGTGGGGACGGCGACTTCGGGTCGGCCGGCGCTCATGAATTGCAAAAGCGCCATCTGCGCCGTGGCGTCTTGCATCGCCACCCGGTCAGGATGGAAGGCCTCGGTACTGACCCCAGGGACCGGCAGCGTGCCGCGGTCCACCCAGTGGGCAAAGAGGATCTTTTCGGTCAGGGTGAGCGGACGGCGCAGGCGGGCGCGTGCAGTCGTTAGGCGTTCGTCCAAGCGGGCGTAATAAGAAAGCGCGCCCTGTTCGGCATCGGCAGGATGTTTTTCCATGAATGATCTCTGGGCGGCCGCCCTTTTTGTCTGGGTATAAAGCCCGCAGAGGGATTTGAACCCCCGACCCTCTGATTCATACCCTCTACTGCTTTCGCAGCCCCTCTCAGGTTTGGGGTCTGGACTTTCTCTTCACCCTGCCACGCTTG
>JAJYPQ010000305.1 GCA_021795255.1 Pseudomonadota bacterium | reverse complement strand
GGTACAGTTCGATATCGCGCATAGGGGTGCCATGCTGGCTTGCGGGGGCGCCTGATGCAAGCCCAATACCCCCCTTACCCACACGAAAGCCTGAAGACCCAAAAAAGTTGGACCTACTGCACCCATTAATTACACTTCTCTAATCAATCTCTCCCTACTGAAGTCAGCAATAATGGGAGTGTGGCCCTACCACAATTTCACAGACACCTTCCATTCAGGGATAATTACCCTATCGGAGGTTTATATGGGCCAGAAATATAAACCAAGCAATGGTATCAAAACGGTATATACACCGGAGTATCGGGCAGAAGCGGTGACGTTAGCGTTAGCCAGTGAATCCCCAGCAGAAGCGGCCCGTAATCTGGGTATCTCCGCCAGGACCCTCCGGGGTTGGTTGACCTTGCCCTGTACATGGTCGCCCCCAGTTTGCCAAGCCCTCATGCCATGATGTGGAGAAGGTACGGTATGCAGCCGCTCGCCTCCAATGCATCCAGTCAGCTCGGCCGAAATCCACCAGGATCGGATACCGGAACGACAAGGGGCGATGCCGCGTGCGTCTCATCCGTCAACTGCCGTGAAAGGAGCGCAACCTCCGGCAAGTCACCTACAGACGTCACGGCGCCAATCAGCCCGTTCTTCTCGGTTGCCGTCAGTGTGTGCAGGTCGCCATCTTCAAAATAGACGAGCGCTTTAAGGCTTTCGCTCGGTTGAAAAGTCGAACCGAAGATCAGACGTGCGGTAGCCAATCCATGCGCCAAGCTGACACCGGCGTTGATCATGGCAGCAATATCCCGGTAGTCCTTGGCCTCCGCTCGCTGGAGAACGACCTTCACCTTCGTAGCCATCAAATCTTCGAGTGACGCCACCTGCAGTATGCTGTCTTCAGAGACATCCGGCTGGCCGACGCGTCCAAAACCGATGCTTCCGAAAAATGAGAGGTGGACGCCGTCCCGCTCCGAATCACCGCAAGGCACCAAGACGCTCCAGGTATCACCCTTATCCAGAAGCGAGGTCGCGCGCGCCATGAACGGGAAGGCGGACTTGATGGCGTCACGATCAACCGGTTTTTCAGAAAAGAAATCGAAGTCAACGGACGTCCGGTGGCCCAAACGAAGGGCGATGGCCGTTCCGCCGTACAAGACGAATCCTAGGTCCGCAGCCTTACCCAATTGCGGCCACAGACGCCTCTGTGCTGTCGGCAAGATATCCCAACAGGGTTTGAAATTCGGCATCACGGAAGCGCCCGAGTGGGCAACGGCGGTACGCAATCCACCTCGGCAAGGCCTAGGCGGTAGTGCCAATAGGCCCAGGATCGGGCGCTGAATTGCCCGGCTTGTGCCCGGGTCAGAACGTCGCGTAATACACGATTGCCCACCGTGGCAGCCAACCGTTGTACGTCCCCGTAATCCCCTCTGTCCATAACCTGGGCGATGACGCGTTCCGGCATCGCAACGGCCTCGTCAGGCGATTTCCACCAGATGTATTTCTTAGCCATGGGTTTCAGGATTTCCGGATCCACGCCGACCATCGGACTCATCTCGCTTAACCAAAAACCAGAGCCGCCATTATACAGGAATACGGCCCGCCGTACCGAGATCAGCGCATCTCCTAAAAAGTCAACGGCTTCTGCGAACGGCTAGAGGCCCCCGCTGTGGCCACCATTTTCTTCTTATGGGAACACCGGGATTTGCGGGGTACGGATGGCTTCTTCTGACCTGCCGCTTTCCTCGGACGGTGGCCCATACTCCCGGCATCAGGGGTCGGGGTCGGCGTATCCGCATGCCGCGGATCCATCGCCTTATAGACCTCCCGTACCGCATCCACGCAAAGGGGGTTATTCTCCCGTCGGGCGCGTGTCATCGCCACGTACAAGAGGCGAGCCGTTTCCGGAGCCACGGTGACATCACTCTTAGGGGTAGCCTGTGCCTCCTCGCGCTTGGCCGGGCCATTAAAGTCATCCGAGAGCCACAGCCGATCCGACTCCAGCCCTTTTGAGGCGTGACCCGTGCAGACCAACGTGCCATTAAAAACTGGGGGTTCGCGACCTGCCGCGAGCGCCGCTTCCCGGGCGGCTTGGGCATGCCGGTAATTTTCGCCGGCAGATGTGAGGAGGTTGATCAGTTTGCCCTCGCCATGGATATCGATCATATCCAGGAACACCTTGATCCGGCGACCATCGTCCGACTCGACATGCTCCAGCAACTCATCAAACGACGCGAACGCGGCATATTCTCCATTGGGACGTGGCTTGCGCCCCTCTTTGAGGGCCGCGATGTCGGCAACCTCGGCCGCGACTTCGCCCTCTTTGGGAATACAGACCATCCGTCCTCGCTGCATAATGCTCAACGCCATCTGCGCCACCGATTGATTGGTCCGGCAGATCACCATCGTCGCGTCGTCCTGGCACAGGGTATGCCGAATGGGCGTTGGCCCCTGTGCGCTCATGACCAGATCTTCATTGACGCCAAACCGGGCTCGTAGCCAGGCGGAGGCCAGTGCCGCGGTCTCTGGACCGAAACGAAAACTTTGTATGAGTCGCAAATGGGATTCGACCTTGAGTCGGGAGAATGCATCTTCACTGCCGCGCCATTCGTAGATCTGCTGGTACGGATCCCCTACCGCCACAATCTGCCGACCCCAACCCCTACTATCTATTACACACATCTTTTGCACGCCAGAGCCTCATGATGTCGAGCGCGACATCATGAGGCTCTAATCCTTGCAGAGCTGTTTTTGAAAGTCGCGAGTAAGCGGATAGATCCAGATGCTCTTCACGGGCTTTACGTGGCGATGGAAGGTATCGAGTTTACCGCGGCCTTGGGTATCCCCCAGATAGTGCCAGTTGGCGGCTTTGTAGCAGGTGCCGGTAAAGCGCGGCTTTTCGACGAAGGTCTCCAGCAACACCGGGCGGTAACCGTAATGAGCCTGCCAGTCATCGGCGAGCCGGCGGCTGACGAGCGCCAGGATCCGCGAGGCCAGGTTCTTGTGACGGATCCACGGCAAGATGAGGAAACGCGCGTTATTGACGATGAGAGGCAGGTTCCGCTGCCTCTGCGCGGCACTCCAGCCGATCGTGACATCACGCGGTTTCGTCTTCCAGGCGGCGGCCCCGAACCCCAGGAGTGCTACGATCGTGCCTTCGGCACGCACGAGATAGCGCAATTGCGCCCCCGGCAGAGGTTTATGCCCCAAATAATGGTGGTGCTCAATGGTCGCGTTCCAGAGCCGCGAGTCGCGTTTGTGGGCGATGATCTCGACTGTGAGCGTCTTCAGATTCACCGGAGGCATGATCGCCGGTTCCCGGACCGTCGCGTCCTGATCGGGAGATACCTGACAGGATACCGGTCGCGCGCAGCGCGCACGCGGGAGCCTGATAAGGCCGTCCTTCTCCATCTTCAGCAATGCCACCCGACAGCTCATATCCTTAAGCCCGCCGTCGGGGCGTCGCCAGGCAAACGCCGTACACGCGTCTTGCGAGAGCCGGTAGCGGGAGGGCTGCGGAACGGCGGCAATCCTCTCGCGTATGAACGCGATCTCTTCGGCCGTGAAGTCTCGTCCACAATAGCGCATACGATCAGCCCGAATCGATGAGGCCGGCCTGCCGACCGGCCCGCAAGGCGATCACGGTCTCAGAGAGACGCATCCATCCCCGCCAGAGTACGGTCATGCCCGGCTCCCCATCGCCCTTGCGCCCGAGGTGTCCGCCGAGTCGGCCGACCAGGCGCACCGCTTCTCGTACGGTGAGGGGATTGGAGGGCGGGCGGGTATTGTGGACCCGTACATACAGGGCCTCGACCTCCTCCCAGGAGAACACAGCTGCGGCCGGCGTATGTGGCTGCACGCGAGCCAGATGGGCGACATGCATCAGGCGCACGCCGATGATGCTAAAGAGGGTGAGGTAACGCTTCAGGCGCTCGGCGGTCTCCAGCAGGCAGTCTTCCACTTGGCAGCCGGACTTCAAGACCTTATGCCAGGTCTCAATACCCCAGCGTTTGCCATACCAGGTGATCTTCTCGGCCGCGCTCTCGAAGTCCGGGACGTGGAGGTTCGTCAACAACACCCAGCTGATCGCCTCGCTGCCCGCCGGAGGCGCGGTCTCGGTGGCCCCGATCACGGTCAGGGTCACGGGCTCGCTCGCAGCCGACGCTTGAGCAGGACCGCGGCGCCGCGGCGGTTTGATGGTCACCGACGCGACACGCACCGCGATAGTCGCCGTGCGCGCTCGACGTCCGCCGTTGCCGGGGACCGCCACCGTGAGCGATCCAAGCGGTGGTGCGAGCCATAGCGCCTCGAGCATGTGGTCGCAGCCCTCGCTGTCTTCGGGTACGAGCGTGCGGTCGGTGCGCGCGCGAATCAGGTATGAGGCCCGCAGGCCGTGCGCTTGTGTGAGGAACTCGAAGAAGTCCGATTCTCGATCCGCCACTGTGACGACCGCCACACCCGCAGGGGCACGTGCCATAGTTTCGGTAAGCGCCACCAGCCACTTCGCGCTCTCTTTTTCCTCGATCGCCGTGCACCGAAGGCGCTCGATCTTCTCCGGGCGGCTCTCCCCCTCCGGGACTGCCCGGCGCGCCCAGACGGTCTGGCTCAGGATTCCGAGCGGCACACCGGTGGTCGTGAAGGCCAGCGCGTTATGCATGATGAGCCCCTGGTCGTGGGTCTTGTTGCTCTTGCCGATCGGCCCGAACCCACGCGTGTGGGGGTGCTTTCCGTAGGAAAAGAACACCGTATCCTGCATCACCAGCACCGGTCCACCACAGCCGGCCATGCGCTTTGTGGTCTCTTGTACATGGGGCGCCAGGATCGCGTGCGGGCTTGCCCGGGCGTTGTCGAACAGCCGATAGGCGGCCTGTGTGTTGGCCCAGTTCCCGCAGGCCTCGTTGATCGGGGAGAGCGGGGGGTTGTGCCAAGTGCTCGGCGGTCTTCACCAATCGGCGATTGAGGCGCTTGTCAGCGAGATCAACCTGGGCAAACTCCTCGCGCACCCATTCCACCGACTGCGTGCCCGCCTCGATAAGGGCTTGTGTTTCCGGGTCCTCGATTCGCGATCTCTTCGGCACGCCGTTCCGCCCCTGTCCCGCATTGCGATGTCGGTCAGGCTAGCAAATCGCCTTGGTTGTGTCCAGCCTTTTCCTCGCACTGAGGACGTGCCGCCGAATTCTGTGACAAAGGCCCAACTTTGTGTGTAATAGATAGATCGAGTTCGTCTGCTCGGACATGTGGAAGCCCTATCTGAATGTCATCGCCCGATGCGCCCCCAATGCCCTGAACATCCTGGACCGCTATCACATCGCCGCCAAGATGAATAAGGCGATCGACGAGGTGCGTGCGCAGGAAACGCGCGCCCTGAAGCGCCTCACCCCCGGGACGAAGGTGATCCTGACGCACGCACGCTGGTGCCTCCTGAAGCGCCCTGAAAATTTGACCGAGAACCAGGCG
>JAJYPQ010000304.1 GCA_021795255.1 Pseudomonadota bacterium | reverse complement strand
GGTATTGGCTACACGATGAAACAAGACCCGGTTGTCGGTTGTGATCTGCCGACCCTTGACGTCGTCGCCGGAGGCTGTCTGGGGATAACCGCAACACAAATAACCCGGTGGCAATACCGTCTGGGCGCCCACCTCGTAGAGCATCGCAAGTGTGGCAAGCCCCACTTGACTAAACAGTCTCTCTGACCCGCAACCCGGAAAATAGAACAGCGCGTCCGAATCCTCAGTCACCTTTGCCGGGTCACGCAGAATCGGAATAGTCTTCGTGTCCTCGACCCCAAGAAGCGCACGCATGGTCTGCTTCGGCAGCCCGTTTGGCATAGGCTTTTTGAAAAAATGAATGACCTGCGCGGGAAACGGGGTCTTGCCCGTCGTGGCGCGGGGCCGCGTGGGCGCAGACCGACCGGGGATCTTGACCGCTATCTCGTAACCGACACGCTGAGCCTTATAGCCCCACTCGATCATCGTCTTGCGCAAGGCCCGGATCGTGCCGGGGTCGGTGGCGTTCAAAAATGCCATGGACGCGCGCGTCCCCCAATTCGCCCGCTTGCGGCCCTGCGCGCGCAAAATCTCCCGCATCCGAATCGACACGTCGCCGAAATCTATGTCCACAGGACAAGGCGCTAAACACTTGTGGCATACCGTGCAGTGGTCCGCGATATCGTTCATGCCATCGAAGTGATGGACAGATATGCCGCGCCGCGTCTGCTCTTCGTACAAAAACGCCTCGATAATAAGCCCAGTCGCCAATATCTTGTTGCGCGGCGAATAAAGCAGATTTGCGCGCGGCACATGCGTCGTACAGACCGGTTTACATTTCCCACAGCGCAAACAATTCCGTATAGCATCGTTAAGCGCCCCGAGCTCGCTACGCTCAAGAATCAAGGCCTCTTGGGAGACGAGGCGCAGAGACGGCGTGTAGGCACGTTCGAGGCCGGATCCGGATAGCAGCTTCCCGCGATTAAAGTGTCCCTTTGGGTCGACGCGCGTCTTGTAGTCGGCAAAGGCCTTCACCGCCTCGGGCTCCAAATAGCGCATCTTGGTGATACCTATTCCATGTTCTCCAGATATCACGCCACCAAGAGTGACCGCTAGATGCATAACGCGCTCTACGATCCGGTCGGCCTCGCGCATCATCTCATAATCATTTGAGTTAACCGGGATATTGGTATGGACGTTTCCATCACCGGCGTGCATATGAAGCGCCACAAAAAGTCGTCCCGCCAAGACTTCGGCGTGAATCGCCTCAAATTGCCGCCGCACGGCGACCATCTCCTGGCCCCCAAAGATATCCTGCAAAACCCGATCTACTTCTAGGCGATAGGAGATGCGCAGGTCCCTGCGTAAAAGAAGCGCGAGCAAACGCTCTTCGCCTTGCGCCTTGGCCAGGACCTCGGGATCGAGAAGGTCTGCGCACTCGGAGACCGGCTTATCAAGCCGGGCCAGGATGCCGGTCCAGCGGTGCGATACCCCTTTAAGCTGCGCGGTGGCCGCCGCCACCTTAGCCGCAACAATGGCCGTATTCTCAACGCTCGCTTCGTAATCCGCGAGCGGCTTTGCGATGCCGCCTTCAAGATACGCAAGTATGGCCTGCACGGCACGAAGCTTATTGGCGAGCGATTGCTCGATATTGATGCGCTCTATTCCTTCGCTGTAGTCCGCCAAGCGCTCTATCGGGATAACGACGTCTTCATTGATCTTGAAGGCGTTGGTATGAGCCGCGATCGCCGCGGTCTTTGCGCGGTCCGCCCAAAAGCGCCGGCGGGCTTCGGCGCTAACCGCGACGTGCCCCTCGCCGCCGCGGCTATTCGCTAAGCGCACGATCGCCGCCGCGGCCTCTCCGACCAGGCGCTCGTCTTGTCCGGCAATGTCGCATAAGAGCACCATCTTGGGGCGCTCGCGCCGCGGCGCCTTGGTACTGTAGTGAACCGCGCGCAAATAGCGCTCATCCAAGTGTTCAAGTCCCGCCAATAGCACGCCCGGGTGTTGAGCCGGGTAGGCCTTGATCTCGGTAATCGCCGACACCGCGCGTCGCAGATCCGCTCCAAAGAACTCCAGACACACCGTGCGCAAATGTTCCGGCTTCTTGTGAAGAATGAAAACCGCGGAAGTGATGAGTCCATCACATCCTTCCTTTTGAATACCGGGGAGGCCCGACAGAAACTTATCCGTGACATCCTTCCCTAGGCCCTCTTTGCGTAGCCGACGTCCCGGGATCGAAAGTATCTCGACGGGTGCGCTGGGGGTCTTGCCGTCTACTTGGTAACGGCTAACACGAAACACCACCAAGTCTTGCTCGTGAATCTTCCCGAGATTGTGATTCTGGCGCTCGACCTCGAGCCACTCCCCGCTCGGCGTGACCATGCGCCAGGAAGCGAGATTATCAAGCGTAGTCCCCCACAAGACCGCCTTTTTGCCGCCGGCGTTCATGGCGACGTTGCCACCGATAGTGGAGGCATCCTGAGAGGTGGGGTCCACCGCAAAAGATAGGCCTGCTTGCTCGGCAACCTCAGTGACCCTCAAAGTCACGACGCCAGCGCCGGCCCGGATGGTGGCCACCGGCTCTTTCACGCCCGGCAGCTCGTGATACACCACAGGCCCAAGGGTATCGAGCTTTTCGGTGTTAATGATCGCGGTTTCGGCATACAAAGGCACCGCTCCCCCGGTATAGCCAGTACCGCCCCCCCGAGGAATAATGGTGAGCCCGAGCTCGATACATCCCTGCACCACCCCCATGACCTCTTCCTCGGTATCGGGGTTTATCACGACAAAGGGCAACTCGACCCGCCAGTCGGTGGCGTCGGTCACATGAGCCACCCGCGCATACCCGTTAAATTCGATATTGTCGCGGCGCGTCACGCACGCCAAGAGGCGTAGTGCCCGCTTGCGCAAGGCCCGCTCCTTCGGAAACCAGTCCTCGAAGGTCTGGACCGCGGAACGCGCCGCCTGAGCGAGCATCAAGGCCTCTTTATTGCCCTGGGCCCGCGCCACGATCTGATCAAGTCGATGGTGAAGCGCTGTCACGAGCGACGCCAATCGCTCCTTGTGCTTTAGGAGATCGTCCTGGATAAAGGGATTTCTTGTGACGACCCACATGTCCCCCAAGACCTCAAAGAGCATGCGCGCGGACCGGCCCGTCACGCGCGCCGCCCGCAGGTCGTTTAGGACATCCCACATCTTGGCGCCGAGAAACCTGATCACGATTTCGCGGTCGGAAAAAGACGTGTAGTTATAGGGGATTTCCCGTATCCGGGCGCTGGGTGGTGAGTTCATGAATACGGGGAGCCTTGGGCATCTCACTAAGGGATGATGTCGGCATTTTAGCACGCCCCGGCTTCTGCAAGTCAGGATATCTTGATGGGAGTGGTCGGGCACGCTCCGGCGTCGTCCGAGCCTGGGAGATACCCCGCCCCGGAGGCCGGTCGAGGTCTTTGCGGCCAAAGGCTGGGGCACGGAGCGGGGCCGGGACTAGCCCCCGATCCGCGGCTTAGGGCGCCGAAAGCGCGCCCTTACGGTAGCTCGGCATGAAAAGCCGATGCTCCTTGAGAAAGGTAGTGACCTGCACCACCGATGCGCCGAGGTCCTGATGTTCGGTGCGAATACGCAGATCAGGCGCGAGCGGCTTCTCGTAGGGGTCATCCACCCCGGTAAATTGATCTATCTCCCCGGCCAAGGCCCGGGCATAGTGGCCCTTGGGGTCGCGCCCGGCGCATGCGCTAAACGGCGTATCCATGTGGATCTCGCAGTAGACCCCGCCCGCCTCCTCGATAAGGCCACGAGCTTGCGCTCGCGCATCGCGGTAAGGAGACACGGCGGCAATCACGGCAATGCCGCCGTGGCGGACGATGAGGCTCGCTGCAAAACCGATACGACATACGTTTTCATACCGGTCTTGACGACTAAAGCCCATGCCTCGGGACAACAACAAGCGCACGATGTCGCCGTCGAGTATCGTCACAAGTCGCCGATCCAAGCGGCCCAATTCTTGCGCCACAGCTCGACTCAGGGTGCTTTTGCCGCTCGCCGGTAGACCTGTAAACCACAAGGCCAAGCCCCCTCCCCCGCGGTCGGCATCGCGCTCGTCACCCACCGGGCATCCCCTGTTAGCTTGCATACTCACTAAGCCCTCCCTCATATCGGAAAATCACACGGTATGCGCCTTGCTGCCGCCACTGTGCCTCTACTACGCCCGAAACACAATCCGGGAAACCGCGCAGGAGAGAGGGGCCTGCATCCCCAAGTCTTAAGGCCGACTTCCAGGGAACGAGGTGCGTCGGGGGCAGTCGCGATTGATGCGAGGAGACTTGAGCCTCAGCAAGCTGCTGCCCTCCTCCCGTCCTCGCCCGCCAATAGGATTTTAAAAGGAGTGGCTATGGACCCCTATACGCAAAGCGGTGCCCATGCTTCTCGCGCTCGGCTTTCCGGCGGTGGGTCTCGCCGCCCCCGCTCATGTGGTGAACGCACTTTTGCACATCCCGAACTGAAAGGCCTTCCCATGACCCAGACCGAAGCAACTACTCAGACGGCCGCCCAGCAATATATGAGCGCGGCCTTGAATTCGATCGTCACAAGCATAAGGGGCTCCTCAGCCTTCCCATCCGTACTATAGCGCGCCTGGAACCTTCTCAAACCCCGAAGACCCCCGTTGCGACCGGCTTTAAGCCGCGTGGTGACAAGCGCCTTTCGGAAACGGCTTGCGGGTAGCCAAGGTGAAAAGTATCTCTATCGCCTCTACCGACACCGTCAAGCACGCGCCACCCATACCATCCAGAGGCTCACGGTCACGGCCATAAAAAAGGGCGTCACAGGACCAAAGCGTAAGACCCAAATGGCCTCTTATGTCCCTAAAATTCGCTCGAGAGTATCCGCAGGTCAAGCGGTCCGAAAGGCCAAAAATAATCTTTCCCGCTACCGCGGCTACCGACTCTAGTCGCCTGTCCACAGGCCCGCGGCCCCTTATTGACTCCCCCGAAGGCCAGCAGAGGAGGTAGCCTTGCCTGAGGTTCTTGCCTTCGCTTTACGATCAGCCGGTTGATGACCCTGCCTAAAAACGCGACCGCATAAAGAGGTCGGATACGTCCCTGGAGTCGGCCGCCCTCATAGTGGGAAATATTCCCACATCGAGGTTTGTGGCATACTGCTTCCATGGAAGCCAGGAACTGCTCCGGATCGCCATGAACCGCGCCCTACACCGCGCTACTCACCGTCTTCTGGGCCCGCTCGTCCGGTACATGATCGGGCAGGGGTTCACCTTGACCGCCTGCGTCGAACTCCTGAAGATCGTCTATGTGGAACAGGCCCTGGCGCGCGATCGTCCGCGCTCGCCCACCGATAGCGAGCTGAGTCTTGTGACCGGGATCCACCGTAAGGACATCAAGCGTCTGCGGGCGCTCGCGGAAAACGGTGACCATGAATCGGCGCTGGGCCGGGGGACCCACATCGCCGCGCAATTGATCGCGGCC
>JAJYPQ010000303.1 GCA_021795255.1 Pseudomonadota bacterium | reverse complement strand
AAACCGACGCCCCGTACCTAGCGCCGGTTCCTCATCGCGGAAAAAGCAACGAGCCGTCCTTTGTCTGCCATGTCGCACAATGCCTGGCGGATATCCGGCAGGCCCCCCTCGAACGGATCGCCGATAGCACCAGCCGCAACTTTTTTTCGCTCTTCAAAGACGCGGCCTAAGCTTGGACGGCGTGGCACGCCCCAAAGCCTAGGACAATATCAAAAAACTCTTTATTGGTTAGCGACTTATCGTAATAAGTTCATGTCATTAATCCATGACTATCAGAGAACATCATAAGGCCTTGAAAGTCTTATGATATCTTGCGGCGACGGTTAAAAAGATAGGCGACCATCAGGTATAAGTAGACGATCATGTACATATCCGCCGTGCCCAGCATGTCCCCCCGGTTTCCGGTGCTTCCGAGGCTATAGGGGCCGCCCCAGCCCTCGGCGGTCGTCCACACCCCGAACGAATAGAAAAACCCGATCGGCAGCATCCACTTCTCGCCACGCTTCGCCAAAAGGCTGATCGCCAGTGCCGTTTCCACAACCGCCGCAAAGAGGCCGAAGGCCACGGGTCCGACAATGCCGAGGATACGGATAAAGAGGCCGATGTAGACCACAATCCAGACTGGTTGGCCGACTTGGGCGGCGCGCAGATAAGAAAGGCCATGCTCTAAAAACGCCGGCTGCCATTTCCAGAAGGCATCAAAGGCCCACAAGAGGCCGAAGAGGATCCGCACCACCTCGATTTCCCGGGTCTCCACGACCCGTGCCGGATGACCTCCTATGGTCAGCCGCTGTTCTGACGGAACGGAGAGGATGGTAAAAAACGTCAGTGCATACACAATAGCGGTACCCGGATCGGTCGCACCGGCCACATAAGGTCCCCCGAACCCCCCCACCGTTGACCACAAAAACAGGCTATAAATGACGCCAAATCGCGCCCAAGGCCGCAGTCCCACGCCCGTCAAAAGTGATATCGCGAGAAGACCATCCACGACCACGGTCGCCATCGCCACATGCCGGGGACCTAACAGCTCTATCCCGTGGATCACAATATGCAAATAGGCCCGAACGACATCGGGCTGGCCCGCCACGCGCTGTACGATGGACGCCAAAAAATGATTCACATAGGGGGCATTGGCTTCAAGAGCGGTATTTACTGCCCAAATAGCGCCAAAAATAATGCGCATAACGGCAAAAGCAAAATCCTGGTCCCTTGTGTAACGCGATGAACGACTTTCGTACATATGAAACGATCTCCTTGAATGAGCCCTGGAAACGGTAGCTCTCGTCTTCGGTCCTAGACTCCATAGTACTCAGGTGAGCTTGCTCCTGCCCACCCTCTCCGACGGGTTAGATACATTTTGCGCGAAGGCCCTTCGTGATAAGATCAAAACCCGCCTTTGAGGTGACCTGTCATGGGCATATGGGTCGACGCCGATGCCTGCCCGGTGGTCATTAAAGACATCCTTTTCCGGGCCGCGAAACGCACTCAGCATATCGTGACCTTGGTCGCGAACCAAACGCTTTCCGTGCCAACTTCACCATACATTAAGACGCTGCGGGTTGCGACTGTCCCGGACCCTGCCGACCAAGCGATCCTCGATCGCGTCCAACGCGAGGACCTGGTCATTACGGCCGACATTCCTTTGGCCGCCTTGGTCGTGAGCGCGGGGGCCTTAGCCTTAAGTCCCCGGGGTGTCACCTTCGACCGCGAAACGATCGGCGCGCACGCAGCGATGCGCAATTTTATGACCGATCTTCGTAACGCGGGAACAGCAACCGGGGGTCCGGCTATTTTGACGCTCACCGATCGACAAACCTTTGCCAACCGCTTAGATGCTTGGCTCGCCCGCGGCGCCTTTTGAGAGAGAAGAGGGCGGAGCATTCTCAGCACGGTGATACCGCGGTATTCTTCCGAAAGAACCTAGGGGGTCGATCCATGGACAACGAGACACCTATTACGCCATTCCCGGCATCGCCCTTATCGGATCGCCTGGGGCATTTTGCCGTACCGGCCTTGCATCTCTGGTGGCGCTTTTTTTGGCGCGTACTCCTTCTTCCCATAGCCGCCGCACTCATAATCTCGTTCGTGGCCGCACTCTTCGGTAGTATGGCTCCCCACCACCCCCTGGTGGGTTTCATGAGTGCTGCGATGGGCTTAGGGCTTTTATGGTTCCTTCTTGTGCCCATTACCGCCCTGTATGGGATCTGGCTCATGCGCCGTACCGTGTTCCTAAAACCCTTCTTTTACCGCAATGTCCCGCACATCTTTGTGGTCACAAACCACCAGCTGCCACTATCCTTGCCCTTGCCCCTGGAAAATGCCCTCGCTATTTGGTGGGGCGTCGCTTGGCGCGCGTGGTTCGGGGCCATGATCACTATGATGCTGCTCTTTTTTCTGGGACCTCTACACATCTTTCTCGAGACGGCCATCACCTATTTAGCCTTCCTTTGGCTGCTCGCCGACCCTTACGGTCATACCCGCATTACCATAGTCCCGCTCGCGAGCCCCTAGTGCTTCGCGAGCCGATGGAGGTTCTTGCTGAATTCTGGATCGCTCTCTAGACTACTGACTCAATACCCAAGTCAGACTGAGATATGCTGAACCCACTGAAAACGAAGAAACAGGTACTGCGGTTTTTACTGATCATCATGGGGATGAGCTTCCTGTCCGGATGCTTTTATGTCCCGCGCAGAGGAGATGGGGGGTACTACGGCCACCCTTGCTGGGGTTGCGGAGACAGAGGTAGGGGGGGCGACCAAGGCGAGTATAGGGGTGGGGATAGAGGAGGGGATAGAGGTGACCACTAGCGGCCTCTTAAGGCTTGCCCCATGCGTAGCCTAAGCTCCCCGCCGCTTTCCCGAAAATACAGCGACCCATGTAGGCAGTAGCCGGACGCTTTCGACCTGCGGCCCTACATCACGACAGACGCGACGACAAAATATTCTGGGTCTAGTGTCGGCGTTGCACGGCCGAGCCTGGCAGCTAAAAACTGATCGCGGGCTTTGCGCATCGCAGCCCAAACTGATTGACCTATGAGCATACGTGGATGCGTGTTGGCATAGGACTTTCAGTCGTGGTGGGACCGATAAACTGCTCAGCCGGCCTTATAATCAGCGCTGCGCGTTCGGGAGTCTGGTAACACGGCGGAATGTGATGATCAGGGCACGGACAATTGACTATTGGACCTGCTGCCTAGCCCGAAGGAGGGCGATATCGCGTCGGGCAATCTTTAGCCGGCCGGGTATCAAGATGTTGGATCTTAAGCATTCATGGGTTCGTGTTCGGATACATGGCGATGGACCTAACACCGTCGTGTTCCTCTGTGACGCCCCGAACGTTATTGAGCACTATGATGTTTTGCTGGGACAAGTGCAGCTCTCAGGGTATCGCGCATTGGTAGTTGAGATGCCTGGATTTGGCTGCTCCTATCCGAAGTCGAGTTACTCCTTTTCTTTGGAGGCGCAATCCGCTGTTTTGAGCGATGTATTGACCACTCTCGGTGTCTCCGATGCTTGCCTCGTGGCCCCTTGCGTTACTGCTTATAGTGGACTGCGGCTCACTGAAATGCGACCTGATTTGGTGCGAGACCTCTGCCTCATTCAGGCCCCTAGTTGGCGGGATGAATGCGCGTGGGCTCGAAGGATCGATCGAGCGTTTCTCCGGCTTCCAGTGGTTGGCCAATTGATCATGGCGTCATGCGCGCGAGGTGTGACCGACAAATGGTATCGCGCCGCAGTAAAGGATCCGGACCAAGCCCGTGCCTTCAGCGCTATCGGCAGAAGAAGACTTGAAGATGGTGGTTGTTTTTGTTTGGCATCTTTGACCCAGTGCTGGTTTGGGGGACCGGAACCCCTTTTTGGCGAAAGGCAGTACCGCACTTTAGTCATATGGGGCGTGCAGGACCGTACGCATAGCGCTACCGACAAGTGGTCAATACTCCAGTACGCCTCAACAGCGACGCGTCAGGTGATCGAAAATGCAGGCCATTCTCCGGAACTTGAACAGCCCGCGCAGGTTTGGTTTCGCATTCAGGAGTGGCTCCTTCGCACGAGATAACTGATCTTTGCTCGAGGTTACGGGCACTCAGTTAAGGCGCATCTGATCGACCCCCATATCCACAGGCACAGGCCCCGAATCCGGATCTCGACCAAGCGGAAAAGCAAAACGCTAGGAGGCACGTTAGCTAATAGCCCCTCCACGTACGCCTTTACGAGTTCGCATAATGTATATTATGTCAAATTAATCAGGGGTTGTGATAAAGGAAGTTAATACCCACTCCCTGTGACCTCCTTTCCCTGTCGCAAGGCGTAAAAAAAGCCGCCCGTTGCGGGCGGCTAAGATCGGTCTTGAGGATCCTTGCGTTGTTAGCGGGTCACGATCTGCGACTCCATTGGGGCGAGCTTCGACAACAAGTTGTTTTGGGCAGCGAGCGGGATGTGCTGGCGGTCCATCCCCTTAATAAGGTCTGCTACCAAGGCATTGAAAGCGGCCTCATTGACGCCTAGACCTCTATGGACATCCGACATGCTGGGACCCGTATACTGACAAGGGCCTCCCTCTTCCTGACAAAACTGGTCCGTAAGGGCCGATTTGAGGTTCGGGATATCGGTGCTAGCAAAGTAGTGGGAGATCCGATGGTCGGCAAGGACGTAGCCGATAAAGCGGTTTACCACCGCTTTAATCCCAGGCTTCTGGCCAAACTGCTGATAGTAGCTGTCGTGGGCAAAAGCCGCGCCGAACGGAAGCGAGAGAACCAGCGCGACGGCTGCGCGACGGACAAATGGATTGCGGTAGATAGACATGGACATACTCCTTAAGTATCGGGGACGAACGGCTTAGAAGCTCGCCGTCACAGAGGTATAGAGGCCGGATTGATTGTTCACTGTCGCGACATGCCCGAGCATCGCGTAGGCGATGGTGACGGAGAACGTCTTATTCGGGATATACGCCACATAGAGATCTTTCCAGGCATTCGTTTGGCTTAGGGCGTTACCTGTGGCGTTGTCGCCCACCAATTGATTTTGGGGCATCGCGCGGTATTCGCCTCCTAGGACCACATGGCGATTCAGAAAAATGCCCGCGGACACTTCAGGCTCATAGTGATACCGAGTATTCTGGAAGCCCTCAAAGCCCAACAAGCCATTCTGATTGGCGCGAGTCGCATCGACATCGACATCTAGTAAGGTCGTGTGTCCCAATAAGCCGTCGAGCCACACCTTCGTGGCCGCCAGGTAATAGCTGGTACCACTAGTCTTGGCGCCCAACACGCCCAGCAAGCTCGCACCGCCTCCCAAGCCCACATTTTGATTCCGATGATACTGGACGCCAAAGGCGACCTGCGGAAGCCACGTGTTCTGCTGATAGATCGCGTTGCCAAAGAGCCGAACCTTCAGACCTACAATGTCTTGGGTGAGATCGGTACCGTTCTGTAACGGGACGTTGCTGCCAGCCGGCGCTCCGAGCTCC
>JAJYPQ010000302.1 GCA_021795255.1 Pseudomonadota bacterium | reverse complement strand
CCGAAGTCATTGTCTTCGATGAGGTCGGGGCTGAATCGCCAGTAGGTCAGCAATGTTTTTCGCAAGTCTTGCGCGGTGTCGCCTTGCGCCCCTAGCTGTTTCAGTAGGGCCGAGAAATGATTGAAGCTCCGGCGTTTTATGTCCTTAAAGTCGGTGTCACTTAATCCGCCATACTCACCGAGATCATACGTTTCTCCTGTCAGGGGATGAATAACGACCGGTTTGCTCGCCCAGCGTACCTGCGCCCACGGTGCGACAGAAAAGGTTTTCTGCTCACCTTTTTTGGTGGTAACCGTGTTCTCCTGCATCGGCCACTGGGGACGGTCCGCCGCTGCTGCCCACCAGTCGGCGCGTTGCACGAGTTTATAGACGTTTACCGGCAACCCTTTTCGGAAAATCACCGTGGACAGCACTTCGTCGTTGTCCGGATCAATGTTGTCAGCTTGTACTTCACCCAGGCCCGACAGTCGGGTGAGCGCGCGGGACGTGCCGTCCTCGTGACCGGCTGGGTCGCGCAGCAGCACCAGCGCCTTCTCCGCCGGATCGTGGAGACGGGCAGCGAGTTTGGTTTGCCAGATTAGATCGTCGGCCATGCCCTACTCCGGGATTCGTTTCAGTGTGACGGCGTCGAGCTGTGGTTTGAGCTTAGCGCGCCTATCCGCATCGCTGACCGAACCATAGCTACGGGAGTTGACGGGTTTGGCGAGTTCGTCGAGCAAGGCGTGCACCGATTGCCATACTGCGATGAGCGCCTTTGATTGCGGGTTGAATTCGCGTGGCGGCAGGCAGGGCATATGAAAGATCACGCCGACGACTTGCTTGGAATCGTTGAGCGCGCGCCGAACCTTAAAGCGCAAACTGTTGGGCAACCGCGCATTGCGACCAAACGCTCGTGTCGTGTGCCGCGTAATCGGGTATGAAAGCCAGTGCCGCGGCAACGGTTCTGGGTGAGGCGGATTCACATTCGGAAATACGAATTGCGTCCGCAGTCCGATCTTGATGATCGCCAGTTCGCGCATCAGTGCCCTCCAGTCGCTGCAGGGTTCGGTGTGCCAGATCAGTGGCTGCGTCTCCTGTCCAATCGCGTGCGGCCAATCAAGCGCAAAGGCATCCTGCCACGGCCGCAACAGCGGCGCGCCGTTCAGCGCGGGTGTACCTTCCTGCGGCGTGAGCGAAAATGAACCCCAGCCATTGCGGTTTCTGCCACCGAGCGTGCCGTATCCAGCCATGAGACCGAGCGCACGTTCGATGCGCGGTGCATGTTCATCGGGGATGGCGAGCGAGAGCGTGGCGGATTCGCCGGACTGAATGGCAGCATTGGCCTTGAGCGTGGGTTGTCTTTCACCGCGCTGCAGAGTTACTGGACCATAACCGAGATAGAGGTCTGCGCCAACGGCGGTGCTCACCTCCGGATGCGCAACGGTAGCCAGCCGCGGCCATCCCCTTGCGCCTAGCTTGCCTTCAGCCCACGAATCGAGCCGCATCCGCACCAGACTCTTACGAGCCGCCGTCGTGACTGTTCGGCCGTTGCGTTCAAAGGTGTCGTTTTCAAGCCAGGCGTGACCGAACAACAAGCCTTCTTCTCGCCGCATCTCTGCCACATTGACGGCGAACTTGTGATCGGCGGCATACACTACCCGCCACCACTGCCGCAGCAGCGCCTTGAACGGTGGCGTGCGCCACTGGCCGACTTGCTCGGCATTACCGAGAAAAGCGGGTGTTAGGAAACGCACGGTAAATTCTCTGATTTCCATGGTCATGATCTGGACCCTCGTTGCACGGACTGTCCTTTGGCGTTCCCGTCACGTATTCGCAAGCTCATCATCCTATTAGCCGCTTGAATGCGCTCTCGAGTTCTTGCCGCAGGGTCTCGGCCGATTGCAGTGGACGGGAAAACCTTCTGTCTTTAGGAGGATTTCCGTGTGCGAGCGCGTTGCGCAAGGTTTTCAGCATCCTGTAGGCATCGTGCCGCCAGTCGCGCACATCGCCACTTTTTATGTCGGTTTCAAGCGCCTCCTCCGCGGGCTCTCGCCCCTCTTTGTAGTTCAGGGGGTCTAGGTCACGACTCTCGCATTCGCGGGTGATTAGGGCCTCCCAGCCCAGCACGGCGGCGCGCACATAGTCGCTCCGCTTGAGGTAGATATAGGCCAGTTTGCGCTGACGTTCAGCCAAGCTTGGCTCGTTGACCCATGCAAGTCGCTCCTTGATCTTCGACTGAAAAAGGCCGCTAGCCCCAGGGAGCGGAGAATCCAAGACAGGCGCAAAAGTGCCGAGCTTGCGCACGGCATCCGCAAGGTTGAATGTTCGTTCGTGAAAAGCCGCCTCTTCTAAGCAACGCGCCTTATCAGCAGGTACGCCGTCCTGCATTAACAGGAGAGCAAAAACGCCATAATCGCCGGTGACATCAAAGCGGTCGAGTGCATCGACCCACCTTTGTATTGCCAACAATCCGTCTAAACGCAACACGGGAGTGATGCCGTCCGTGGTCATATCCAACGCACCATAAAATAGCCCTTGGATATCAACTCTTCCGATGCGCTCGATAAAGAACGCGGAGACGAGGCCGAGCATTCCTAGGTGTCGGAAGGCATGCGTCAGATCAAAGCTCACTTTTCCGCGAGGTACCGCGTCTGCGATAACAGACAGGATGTCTCGCTGGTCCTGTTCTTCTCGTCCGTAGGATACGAGCCTTAACGAGATTGGTATATCGAGAAGTGTCCCAATAGCGTCTTGGACAGTGTCAAGTAATGGCTGGTCGACAGATTCCCGTGTCACCGCATCTATGAGAGCTAGGCGGAGATCCTCATGACCATCGTGGCTCACATGTTCTATTAAGGCATCCCACATGCTGCTATTGGTGCCTAAAAATACAAGCCGATCAGGTTTGATGTGGCGGGCAAGCGCCATGCCAAAGAACGGCGTCTCCAGTTGCTGGCCATCGGCAAAACGATACGTCGCTAAGCGATAACCCGAGCGAGTATCTTTCTGTCCTTTTCCCAAAAAGCTTACAAGGGTATGGGTGGTCATCGTATTGGGCCCCCTATTCCAGAATCTCGATTTGCCCAGGCTCAAGCAGCAATTCATATTGGGTGTAGCCCCTGGAACCTACCCCGATTAGTCCATAGCGTCGTGCCGCGGGTCCTAGCGCCTTCGTGAGGGCCTTCATAAGGCGCGACTTGTGCGGTTGAAAGTAGTCTCGCAACGCCGTTCTATGGTCGCTGTCTTTTTGGCACACCTGTATTGCGGCTTCCAGCCTTTCCATGGCCCCGCTATTGGGCCCCATCAGGTCTCGCGCTATACAGAGAAACTCCGCCACCTCGGTATCTTCGGTCCAATCGACCGGTTGTCTGTTCTCCAGCACCCGCTGCGCAAACCACAACAGGACAGCCATTTCTGTGGGGCCCATGTCAACCACACAACCATCCGCGATAACCTGTCGGGTCGCCTTATGGATCCTTAACAGGGGCGGCGCAAGCGCACGATTGGCGGCTTCGATAATCCCCGTAAAGGGTGCGCCATCTTTCAGGAGCCGTTCGGAAAACCCCTCACGCAGTCGTACGAATGGGATCTCGCTCAACTGGATAGTGGCCTTGGCACAGTCAAGGGCTTGCGGGGAGGAGTCTCGGGTGTGAATCACGCGCTCATAGGGTGTGGGGTAGTAGAACTCGGATAATGACTCATAGGGCGACGACACCAGGACATGGGAGAGGCGATCCTGGGGGCGGCCAAACAAAGACAGGGCATAACCCAGGTAATAGCCCATGGTTTTTCGTCCGCCTGCCAAGGAGGCATGAAGGCTCGTGGTGGGATCGAGCGTAATCGCGCGGACCTGATCTGCGATAAAGTCTGCGGCCCGCCGATTGTCCTCATCGGTGCTGATATCCTCCAAAGGGCGACCATCGGCCCCGGGGATCGTGTACACCTGACTGGCGTCGAAGGAGATCGGCGGCAAATGGTAGTCGGCGCGCAGCCGATGGAACCACCCCGGCTCTTCGGATAAGAGATTGAGCCGCACATTATCGGCTCCACGCATCGTTGTGATTACCCGGATCTCGGTTGGCACCCATGGGACATCCCGTGTAGCGAGCGCATAGAGCGTCTCTGTCACCACTTGGGGAGAGAGTCCTGTTACACACAGCAATACGTTACGGGTCCTGATGTCTGGCACTGTGCCCTCGCTCTTTTGTAGTCCGAATATATCGCCTAGCGTACCCGACGTTCGCACTGATACGCTGGGCTTACAAGCTTGCCGCGTTCTCCAGGCGATATCGCCCAAGGCCCATGCTTGTACCTTTTCCCGCGTGCACCCACTGCCCCAGCCAGAGGTAGGGCCAAAACGGCAAGATATCCTGCCCGACTAAGTCCGCCGAACCGATAACGCCGCCCATCTCCAGCAAGGTCTTCTGACGACTGGAGTACCGCGTCCAGTCTTGCCAGACCAATTCGGTCTTACTAAACCCTATGCCTTCTGCTGCGCGCGCCAGGCCTGCAAAGTCTGTCACAAGGGGCGTGTCGCTGTGAAAGTAGGTCAGCATCGAGATCCGGCGCAGCAGTGCCCCAAAGAGGTCGGCAAATCCCAGAGTTGTGGGCCCGAGGTACGTCTCTTGACGGCGCAAGCGGAGGGGTGTCTCAAACAAGACACGGACCCGCGAGGGCACCGGGGGGCAGGGCCATTCGCTCGGTGCGTGGGCCTCAAGGGTTCCCCCGGCTGCGTAGATCGTCGTATCGCACTCTGCACTCGTTTTTTGCGCGACGTATTCTAGGATCAGGGGCTGCCGGCCTGTACCGACACCACGCCGCCCCGCCTCTGCCAGGGCGTGGATCAGGTATCCGAGGTGCGCGTTCGCGCGCCCCACGAGTGTGAGCCCCACCGGGTAGGTATCGCCGGGTGCGACATGTTGGTCTTCGACAACATTGAGGAGAAAAGGGTGGGGCACGGCATCATAACGGCGCATTTTGCCGGCATGAACGGGGGGCGGCGTTTCAAACACATAGGCGTACCCACAGGCGTGATACAAAAGGCATGTTTTACAGACGGGGGCATGGGTAATACACAGCGCCCTTTTGAGGGCATGGCCCAAGGCGCCCCGCCACGCCGATCCGGCATACTCGGGGAAGTGGGCGCCCTGCGGGGCCTGAAAGACGATTTTGTAACTTCCAACGGCTAGGTGCGGCGTGGCCGGGGGAGCACTATCTGTGTGCTCATTATCCCGGCACATACCGCGCGCTCCGGCTCCCCCCTCTTGCGGCTTGCTAGGCATGCATCCCTTGAAAATCGCCAGCTCTTATTTGTCCCAATAGTAGCACTCCTGTCGTGGCGTTTGTCCAGCAACACCGGATGCTGCTCCCTCATGTCTTCTAAAAGGAATGGGTGTACGCGGTAATACCTAGGCGCGAACAAAAGACCCAAAATACTTATCGGCCGCCCAGCCTATGGTTTCCGTCAGTGCGGCGGCTGTCGCTGCATTCACCGCGTTGCC
>JAJYPQ010000301.1 GCA_021795255.1 Pseudomonadota bacterium | reverse complement strand
TTCCGATCTCCAAAGGACGGTGCGCTATGAGTATGACCGAGGCCGCGCTATCCAGTGCGCAGGTTGAGGAAATTGCTCTCTTTCAGCGCCTTGGCCGGTTACCATTACAACCCTGTTTCATCGAGAAGGATCTCCTTGTTACCAAGCTGGTGCATCATATCTGCGGCGTAGGCCGTGCGCACGGCGCCCGCATGATCTTTTGCGGTGGCACCGCTTTATCCCAAGCGTGGAATCTGATCGGACGCATGTCGGAGGATGCTGACTTTCGCATCGTGCTGCCCGATGGACTGAATACAAGCCGGCAACGGCGGCTCCTTTCTTCGCTCAAGCAAGACGTACTCGTGGCCCTTGAAGGAAACGGCTACTTGCCAGACGGCAATCTGCAGGCGCGCAACAATAACGGCTACATCACGGGCTACTTTCGATATGCATCTCGTTTCCCGCTGGACGCGGCCTTGCGCCCAACCATCAAGATCGAAATCACAGCCTTCGATCCCGCGAGCGAAATCGCGGAGCGTCCCTTGCAAAGCATCCTCGACAAAGTCGCGGGCAGAGCGCCAGGAGCCGAGCACCCACGGGTTCCGGTCGTCAGTATACAGGATACACTGGCCGACAAGCTCGTGTCTTATCTGCGCCGTACCGCAGCTCATCGGGCCGGTTGCGGCCCCGGCATCTATGACGACCGATTGGTTCGCCACCTCTACGACGTCCATCAGATCGTCACTAAGCGGCCCGACGTAATCACCAGACTCGGGGTACTATTTCCCCATGTCGTGTCGCGGGATCAGACTTCGTATGGTAACCAATTTCCGGCTTTCAGGGACAATGCCAAGGAAGTTCTACAGAACGAAATTGAGCACCTGGATGACGCTGTGACGCGGGATCGCTACGAGCTTTTCGTGCGCGACATGGTATACGCAGAAACGCCGACGTTCACAGACGTGATTCGCACTTTCCGGGCTGTTATTCAACTGTCTCTTGATAGCCTTGATGAAAATCCGGATTTCTCGTCTGAAGGAGACGTTACCCCATATCCCTAAAGATGTCGCTCTCAAAGTTTTTTTGCCAGCGCCATCAGGATACCGATTAGCTACAACGACAGGAACTACGCACCAGTAAGAGAGGAGGCCGTA
The DNA here is from genome assembly GCA_021795255.1 of Pseudomonadota bacterium. Next base: position 4,368 of record JAJYPQ010000301.1, on the reverse strand, counting down.
TGGCGACACAATCCACCATCGAATGGACGGAACAGACATGGAACCCGACCACCGGATGCACCAAGGTTTCGCCCGGCTGCAAGCACTGCTACGCTGAGGTGATGGCCCGACGGCTTCACGCGATGGGTGCGTCCGGCTACGAGAACGAGTTCACGCTGACCTTGCACGAAAACCGGCTTCAGCAACCATTGGCGCGAAAGAAGCCGACCGTGTACTTCGTGAACAGCATGAGCGACCTGTTTCACGAAGACGTGCCGGACGCGTACCTGGATCGCGTATTCTCTATCATCGAGGCCACGCCGCATCACACATATCAAATCCTCACCAAGCGCTCCGAACGACTGCCCGAGTATTTCGCGCGCCGTGCTTGCCCACAGAACGTGTGGCTGGGCGTATCCGTTGAGGACAAGAAGTACGGCGTACCGCGTATCGATCACTTGCGCAAGGTGGATGCACATATTCGCTTTCTCTCCGTCGAGCCTCTCCTTGAAGACCTGGGTCGCATCAATCTACGCGACATCCACTGGGTGATCATTGGTGGCGAGTCAGGGCCCAAGGCACGGCCCATGCGCGAGAAGTGGGTCGCGAACGTGCAGGTGCAAGCCGAGGCTGCTCGCGCGGCGTTCTTCTTCAAGCAGTGGGGTGGATGGGGGGCCGACGGCGTCAAGCGTCACAAGAAAGCGAATGGGCGTGTCTTCCAGGGTCGTACCTGGGACGACTATCCGGCAGTCGTAGCGCACCCCTAGAAATCCAGCTTGCCCTGTCCTTCGACGTTGGAGGCCGTGGCCCAAAACTTGTGCGCGAGTTCGTGTTTGGCCGCCAGCAGTAGCCAGTACAGGGGCTGGTTATTGCCGCCCCTGAGCCTGCGCATCTCAATGGAAGGCCCCACGCCAAGAGCTGCAACCTTGTCGCGCCAATAGTGGAAGATCTGCTGCCGGAGTTCCTGATGGCCCTGAACAATGGGCACCTTCTCCCGCCATCCGGGCGCGAAGGTATCGAATGGCGAATTGTCGGTGGTCACGTAGCTCACAACGTTGCGCTGCAAGTCCATCTGGCTGATGTGAACCAGTATGTCGATGCGCTTGAGCGTTGACAGGGCAACGATGATCTCGAAGTTCAGCGCCGCCAGATCGAAGGGATCGAGAAACGCGAAGTGCAGGCCGTTGGCGTTGAGCCTGGCGATGACGGTTTTTACGGCATCGACTGCGGCGCCGTCGACTTCAACAACCGGCGCGCCCAGGTTGTGCAGGCGGGTCGCGGCGGCTTGACGCCGTTGGGTGTCTTTGTCGCCGATGAAGACTTGCGAGAATGGTGCGCCGCCTTCCTGACTCTTTTTCCAAGCCGCGACGGCCCCACCGTCAATCCATTCCTCTGAGTCCCGCACCTTGCATCGGCCCGGACCACAGAACAGATCAATGTAGGTCGCACCCGCCTTCCCAGGACCCAGATACTTCGCGCGCGCCTTACGCGATATGTCGATATAGCGGCACAGGCAGTCGTGCTTTTCCTTGGCCCAGATACCTACTTCCTCGGCGGGCAGGCCATCGTCACCGTTTACTAGCTTGCCCATGCTTCCCCCTTGATTTTTTGCCTCGAAGCAAGGAAGGTCACTCAGCCACTTCGCCTTCACAATCGCGTCGTGGGCATAGGAAGACGCTTACCTCAGTATTATGGACCCGAAGCAGGTGAGGCGCACTTTGCCATCCGGGTGCTTCATGCGCATCTTGCCACTTTGAAAGAGGCGGCGCAGGCCGAGGACGCCCGTCGCCTCGCGTCTGGCGAGATCGCGCTCGAGAAACTGGCGTACCGGAACGCCTTCGTCCCGTATACCATGGACCTGTCCAGATGGAAGCTGGTTCGTGACTCAATCGCGGAAGGCGATGATGGGCGGCCTTGAGTGGTGAAGCTGTCTGGCGTACGGCTCAACCCTTGCCAGAATCGCCCTCCCCCGCCTTCCTCGCTCGCGCCATCAGGACACTGATGGAATCCATGACGACGTCCCGGCCCTTCTCCGGCGCCGGCGTCACCGCCGCCGGATACGAAAGATCCGCGTGCACGGCGTCCAGGACCTGCCGGGAGGCGTTCGCGGCCGCCTCGGGCGTCCGGCCCGCCGCCTGCTCGATTTGTGTGAGATCAGATCCCAAGGCCGCATCCCCTTCTTCCCCGAAGAGGTAGGCCGTGACGCGGGACACCGACTCCGCAAGACTTACGACGTGCTCTGGGCCTAAAGAATCAACCTCTCCGTCCCTTTCCGGATCCGTGGTCTCAGCCGCCATGGCCGGAGCGGATTGCGCGAGATCTCCGGCCGTTCCGGTCTCCGCCGGGCGTGCCGCGACGGGCGCGGGCGCCCCGCTCTCTCCGATGGGTACCTCGGCGGCGGAATCCGTGCCGGCGTCGGGCGCGGGCGCATCGTGATGCGGCTCCCCACGCCGTTCGTCGTCCGGCGGCGCCTTCGGGGGCGCTTCCAGGGCCTGCGCGTAGCACACGAAGGCCGCGATGGTCCGGTCCATCGCCGACAGGGTCGCCCCGTCCGTGAGTGGTTGACGCAACGGTGGCAGCAGGGCCTCGGTGATGCCCGCCGGCGCCCGGGTCTTACGGATCTCCTGGTCCAGGGTGTGGAAGACCTCGCTATCGCGCGCGATCTCGTCCAGGCGGTCGGCGAGTTCGCGGATGGCGCCGTACTTCATCGATAGCTTGCGCCGGTCCGGGTGGTGCGGCGTGACCATGCGCGCGAGTTCCATGGCGTAACTCGCCTCCAAGGGGATGGAGCTATAGAACACCTTGGCGCGCACGAGGGCACCGTCCATCAGCAGGTGGTACTCGCCTTCGATCTGGCGCTGCAAATCGATCGGAGCCACGCGTGACGCCGTGCTGATCCCGACCGACGGCGCCGCCTGGAAGTTCATCCGGTGCCCTCCTTGGCCTTTCGCGGAGCCCATCTGTTCGCGTGTCAGCTGCGCCTGTTGTGCCACATGCCACTCCCCGGCCAGTTCCTTCAGCAGCTGGAAGGTCTGCGCATCGGCGACACGCCCAAAGGCGCGCAGCCGCGTATTGGCGATGATCTGTCCGCCGCCCTTTTCGTCCGCCTTCATGAGGCCTGGATAGTCCTGCGTACCGACCGCTGCGGCGATCCCCAGGCCACGGCCTTGCGTCGCCACTTCCGCATACCCCGGTACGGGGATCGCCGCATATTCATCCGTTCCAGACAGGAAGGGGAAATCTGCCGCAAGCGGCAAGCTATAGAGCGTGTCATCGATAATGCCCTCGGGCATGCCCCCAAGACCCACGGCGATCGCCGCGCGCAGGGCCGACAGATTGATCTTGCCCAAGGTCTCGCACTCCTGCGCGGATTTCTGCAGGGAGGGTAAAAGCGCGAGCACGATGCGACGGTTGCGGATCATATCGAAGAGATCCGTGTCGCCCGCCGGCGTTTCGTAGATCGCGCGGTACGTGTCCACGAGCGACGCGAAGGCAATGTTGAAATAGTTCGCGGCGTAAGAATACTGCTCATTGAAAACCTTGCCCTGCTTCTCGAGCGGCTGTCCCGGTTGGTAGCCCATTGACGACAGGAAACTGCGCAACCCGGCAATCAGATGATCGGGAATGTCCTTGCGCTGCGAGAGCTCCGTAACCTTGTCGCGCGCCAAATACGTCCGAACCGTCTCCATCGACATCTCGATTTCCTTCTTGTCACGCAGATAGACGAGCGGTGGCATGAGCCCGCGTAGAAGGGTCTGCGCGTTTTGCGAAAAGACCGAATTCTGCCCCTCGGTCTTGGGCATCAGGGCCTCGATCATCTGCACCGCGTCGTCGGCGTTCAGGAACGCGAGCTGGTTCACGCAGTTGGTGCGCTTCTCCGGCCAGCGGTTGGGCCGCTTGACACCGGACGGATCGCCCGCCGTCATGAAGTTCAGGAGACGGAAGTCGTCGTCACGTAGACACATGCGTGCCATCACATGAAACTGGATCGCGAGTTGGAGGGCGGCCTTGGGGTCTATGTAGAAGGTGCCGCTCCCCGCCGCGATGAAATTGAAGACGATGGAGATGAGAAACTCGGATTTGCCCGCGCCGGTTGCGCCAAAAATCATGATGTGGTTCAAGGCATCCTGCTTCGAGATCCAGATTTCCTTGTCTGTCCCGCGTTCATTTCCCACGTATATCACGCCCCGGGAGAGTGGGTGTTTGCCGGCCGGATCACGATCACCTGGATCGGGTCTTCGCAAAAACCACGGCTGGCGCAAGGGCAGACGCTCATACCAGAGGGTGTAGGCCATGCGCCCCATCAAGATGCCAAGACAAGCCATGAACAGCGGGGCCGTCATCGACGGAAAGACCATCGTGCAAAGCCATAGGAATACGATGGTGCCC
>JAJYPQ010000016.1 GCA_021795255.1 Pseudomonadota bacterium | reverse complement strand
TCGCTTCCAATAACTTCTCCCCGGATCGCTCGGGCTCATCATCGAAGTCTTCGATATCGAGAACCCAGCGGTGCAGATCAGTATAGCGGATATAGCGCGGATCGATCTCGGGATGACGTTCGCTTAAGGCGATCGCGATGTCAGAGGCATCGCTCCATTTTAGGCCCATATCAAGATGCTCCTTGCGCTCAATGAACCTCCGAGACCATGTTGATCGTATATTTCGGGATCTCTACGACGAGAGTCTCCTTCGGGATCTTGGCTTGGCAACTTAAACGGGAGTCAGGCTCAAGACCCCAAGCCTTATCTAACAGATCCTCTTCTTTCTCTTCGGCCGGCGCCAAGGCCTCAAAACCTTGGCGGATCAAAACATGGCAGGTGGTGCAGGCACAGGCCTTCTCGCAGGCGTGCTCTACGGGGATGCCAGCGCCTAAAAGGGCGTCACACACACTCATCCCCTCAGGACCATCGAATTCGGCTCCCTCAGGGCATATCTCCGGGTGGGGCAAGACGCGAATCCGGCCCATTAGGGGAACTCGGTGACGGAGCGGCCCGTCATCGCCTTGCGTAAACCGGCATCCATTCGCCGGGCCGCAAAGCTGGCGCTCGCCCGGTCGAGACTGACGATCGCCTCGCGTATCGCCTGAGCGTCAGTGCCGCCTCTGATGTCCTTTAGAAGAGCGATCTGACGTTCAATAGCGGTCCGTTCGCTTTCCACGAGAAGTTCCGCGTCCTCCGCCATGGCCGCCTCTACCGCCTCTATCATCCGGTCCGCCTCTACTTGCTGTTCACGAAGGGCACGCATCAAGGCGTCATCACTCGCATGAATGATCGAATCCCCTAGCATCTGCTCGATATCCGCGTCCGACAGACCGAACGACGGCTTTACAGTAATCTCGCTCTCTACGCCCTGCGTCAGTTCGCGCGCCGTTACGCTCAGTAGTCCATCCGCATCAACCCGAAACGTCACACGGATACGCGCCGCCCCGGCCACCATCGGCGGAATGCCACGCAAGGAAAAACGTGCCAAGGATCGGCAGTCGCTGACCAAATCGCGCTCCCCTTGCACCACGTGCAAGGCCAAGGCCGTCTGACCGTCTTTATAGGTCGTAAACTCCTGAGCGCGCGACGCCGGTATGGGGGAATTGCGCGGAATGATCTTCTCGACGAGCCCGCCCATGATCTCAAGGCCGAGCGACAAGGGGATGACGTCCAACAACAACATATCGGCAGCCCCAACATTGCCTATCAAAAGATCGGCTTGGCGCGCAGCTCCTACCGCCACTACTTGATCCGGATCGATGTCGTGCAAAGGCGCCTTGCGGAAAAACCCCTCTATCCTTTCCCGCACGCGCGGCGTCCTAGTGGCCCCTCCGACCAACACGACCTCATGAATGTCGGCCACTTTCACGCCCGCATCCTTCAAGACGCGCCGGCAGGGGGTCAAGGTGCGCTCGATCAAGGGATCGATCAGGTCCTCAAGCGTCGCACGGGTCAGCGATCCCTGAAACACGCCCGGGATATCGACCGAAGTTTCAGCCTCTTCGCTCAAACGCTCGCGCGCGTAGCGCGCAGCGCGCAAGAGTTGGCGCGTCTGTGAAGGCGAGTTCGCACGCGCCCCCTGGTCCACAAAGTGGCGCACGACCACCGCGTCCATATCGTCTCCGCCCAACAGGGCATCACCGCCGGTCGCTAACACCTCAAAAACCCCTTGCGATAGGCGCAAGAGCGAGACATCGAAGGTGCCACCGCCTAGGTCATACACGCAGTAGAGCCCCTCGGGGTTGCGGTCGAGACCATAGGCGACCGCCGCCGCCGTCGGTTCATTCAAAAGCCGCAGAACCGACAGCCCGGCCAAGCGGGCGGCATCCTTGGTCGCCTGGCGCTGCGGTTCATCAAAATATGCCGGGACCGTGATGACAACACCGCCTAACTCCCCGCCCAAATTGGCTTCAGCGCGCGTCTTTAAGGCGTGCAGGATGTGCGCCGAGACCTCAACCGGGGTCTTTTCCCCAGCCACCGTCCGTAGGCGCACCGTGCCTTCACTGGCACCATTCACCTCGTAAGGGCTCGCGCCGATCTCGGCGCGGCCGCGGCCCATGAGCCGCTTTACCGAGGCGATCGTATTCAGCGGATCCAAGACTTCGGCCGCGGCCGCGGCCTGGCCAATAGTCGTTGAGCCATCGGCATGGAAGCGAACGACCGAAGGCAGGAGGATCTGGCCCTCGGCGTCGCCGAGCACCTGTACCTGGCCATCTCGGACCGTGGCTATAAGGGAATTGGTGGTACCAAGATCGATGCCCGCCGCCCGCCGCCGTTCATGCGGAAGCGGCGACTGCCCGGGCTCGCTGATTTGCAGGAGGGCCATATTACGACACCCCGACTTGCACTTCGTCGAGTTCGTCTCCAAACCGGCGGAGGAACTGGAGCTCGCGAACGAGTTGTCGGGCGCTCGAAAAGCCAGCCCCACCCTCTTGCGCCAAGGCCTGGCTTAAGGCCTCCTCCCGGCGCATCCTCACAGCCGCGACCTCGGCAGCCAGGCTGTCGACTTGTCCGGCGTCACCGTGGCTCTCTTCCAAACGCTCGCGCCAGGCCATTTGCTCCTGGAGAAACGCCGGATCCATGAGGGTGTCCGTCTCCTCGTCGGTCGATACACCGTTTATTTTCAGAAAATAACGAGCACGGTCTACGGGGTCGCGCAAGACCTTCATCCCGTCGTTTAGATCCGCGCTCATTTCGACTGCGAGCCTACGCTCCTGGGTCGAGCCCTGCGCGAATCGATCTGGATGCCATGTTCGGATCAATTCGCGATGGCGACGTACGAGGTCCTCCCGGTCGATATCAAAGCGGACGGGAAGGCCAAATAATTCGAAATAATTTCGTGCCATGCGGTGCCCTCATTCTATACGCTGAAGCTTTCACCGCAACCGCAGGACTCCTTCTGATTCGGATTATTGAAACGGAACCCTTCATTCAAGCCCTCGCGGGTATAATCCAATTCCGTTCCCTCGAGATACGCGAGACTCTTCGGATCCACGAGGACCTTCACGCCGTAACTTTCGTAGACATGATCCTCGGCCGCTATCTGATCTGCGTATTCGAGAACGTAAGCCATCCCCGAACAGCCGCTCGTGCGTACCCCGAGCCTCAGGCCCTCTCCTCGGCCCCGCTTCTCAAGAGAACGGCGCACATGACGCGCCGCGTTCTCGGTCAATGTCACAGTCATGTCACTTCGCTCCTTTACGCCGCGTTCGCACTATCGTCCTTGCCGGTCTTCTTACGATAGTCGGCAATAGCGGCCTTGATGGCATCCTCAGCCAACACCGAGCAGTGAATCTTGACGGGAGGCAGTGCCAATTCCTCGGCGATGTCGGTATTTTTAATCGAGCCCGCCTCTTCCAAGGTTTTACCCTTAACCCATTCCGTCAAGAGCGAGCTTGAGGCGATAGCACTTCCGCACCCGTAGGTCTTAAAACGCGCCTCCTCTATAACGCCTTCACTATTCACGCGAATCTGCAGCTTCATCACATCCCCGCACGCCGGGGCGCCGACCATACCAGTACCGATCGTGGGATCGCCCTTATCGAACGAGCCGACGTTCCGCGGATTTTCATAATGATCCAAAACCTTAGTCCCGTATGCCATGTCGTTCTCCTTCTGGTATTACCAACTTAATGAGCGGCCCACTGCACCGAATTGAGATCAACGCCGTCTTTATACATCTCCCACAATGGCGAAAGCTCCCGTAGCCGACCGATCTTTTCGTGCAATAGGCGAACCGTGTATTCGATGTCCTCAGGGGTCGTGAAGCGCCCCAGGGTGAACCGGATCGAACTATGCGCCAACTCGTCGTTCCGTCCCAAGGCTCGCAAGACATAGGACGGCTCGAGGCTAGCCGATGTACACGCCGAACCCGACGATACAGCCAATTCCTTTAGCGCCATGATCAAAGACTCGCCTTCGACAAAATTAAAACTGATATTCAGATTGCCCGGGATCCTGTGTTCGAGATCTCCGTTCACGTACACCTCTTCGATATCCGAAAGCCCACGCAAAAGCTGGTCGCGTAAGCCGCTCAAGCGCTTGGCCTCCGATTCCATCTCTTCGCGCGCCAAGCGGAACGCCTCTCCCATACCCACGATCTGATGGGTGGCAAGGGTGCCCGAACGCATACCGCGCTCGTGACCTCCGCCGTGCATCTGCGCCTCAAGGCGTACCCGCGGTTTGCGCCGCACATACAAGGCCCCTATACCTTTCGGCCCGTAGACCTTGTGCGCACTCAAAGACAGAAGATCCACACCCAGCGCCGCGACATCCACCTCAATCTTCCCGGCGCTCTGGGCCGCATCCGAATGAAAAAGAATGCCTCGTGGGCGCACGACCTTACTGATGGCCGCGAGATCTTGGATCACACCGATCTCGTTATTGACGTGCATCACAGACACCAAAATCGTATCCGGACGCAATGCCGCTTCGAGCTTTGCCAAATCCACAAGACCGTTAGGTTCGGGGTCCAAATAAGTCACGGAAAACCCCTCGCGCTCAAGCTGCCGGGCCGTATCCAAAATCGCCTTATGCTCGGTTTTTACCGTCACGATGTGCCGCCCCTTGTTCTGGTAAAAGTGGGCAGCACCCTTTAGGGCTAGGTTATCCGATTCCGTTGCGCCCGATGTCCAGACGATCTCCTTGGGATCTGCATGAATCAAGGCGGCCACGTCGGCGCGCGCCTGTTCGACCGCCTTTTCCGCCTGCCAGCCGAAGGCATGGGAACGGGATGCGGGATTACCGAACTCGCCATCCATAGTTAAGTAGCGACACATAACTCCCGCGACCCTCGGATCGACGGGGGTCGTGGCAGAATAATCCAGGTAAATCGGCTTTCTCATTTCAGCTCCCATCAGGCCCAAGTATTAGGCACATCCACAGCGACTGGGGGACGCTTCGCTTGCCGCAACACCACTTCCTGCACCCCCGGCTGACTCACAAGATCGGCCAGCGTGATTCCATCTAAAAACTCATAGATCCTGTGGCTCAGTTCCGTCCACAAGTGGTGCGTGAGGCAGCGCTCTTCGCCGTGGCAATTTTCCTCCCCCTGACACCGCGTCGCATCGATATTCTCATTAATAGCGACCACAATCTGGGCGACCGAGATTCTCGAAGCCGACATCGCGAGGCTATACCCCCCTCCCGGTCCGCGAACGCTCGCGACTAAGCCCTTACGGCGTAACTTGGCGAACAATTGTTCCAAATAGGATAGCGAAATCCCCTGTCTTGACGCGATATCGGCCAACGCCACCGCCTCATCCCGCTGATGCACAGCAATATCCAACATCGCGGTTACCGCATATCGTCCCTTGGTCGTCAATTTCATGCCCGCGCCCTCGTTTGCTCCCCTCTAATACTGTCATACCTGACAATATTAGTCAACTATTAGCGTGGGGCTGATCAGCCTCGGAGGCCCCGTTGCCCCCTGTAGTTTCGGCGATATTACTCAAGGGAATACCCGCTTTTCTCAATTCCTCGCACAGCCGCTCAATGCGCCGGTCCACGACGTGCAAATGATCCAAGACGCGGTCGATGGCGTAGGCCACGGGATCCGGGGTCTGCGCCTCTTGCCCGTAGGCCTCAAAGCCAAGCTTTTGGGCGAGCGCGGCGCGCGAACGGGCCCGCTCCTCGGGCTTCACGACTAGGTGCCCGGGAATGCCGACCACGGTAGCTCCTGCCGGAACGTCCTTTACGACCACCGAATTGGAGCCGATCCGGGCCCCGTCGCCCACAGTAATAGGCCCCAAGACCTTGGCACCGGCCCCTACGATCACGTTATTTCCCAAGGTTGGGTGACGCTTTTCGGGCTGCCAGCTCGTGCCGCCCAAGGTCACCCCTTGATATAAGGTGCAATCATCGCCCACTTCGGCTGTTTCCCCAATCACCACCCCAACACCATGATCTATAAATAAGCGCCGCCCCAGACGCGCCGCGGGATGGATTTCGATGCCAGTCACAAAGCGCGCGAAATGGGCCACCGCCTGGGCCAGCCAACGCAGCCGCAACCGCCAAAGCCTATGGGCCACACGATACAATCCCACGGCGTGGACACCGGGGTAGAGCGTCACGATCTCAAAGCGTGAACGTGCCGCTGGATCGCGCGCGAAGATGCTGGCAAAATAGCCTTTCTCGGTCACGCCCGAGCCCTCCCTTTCAGTCTTTAAGAATTCCCTTATTAGGCCATTCCCGACTAATTCTGTCAAGTATTAACCGGCCTGATACTTTTAGGATTCCTTGGTCGGGGGATAAGGTCTTTCCACCGCGCTCAATATCCCCCGGAGGATCAGGACCTCGTTCATATCCGGCGCCGCCCGCCGAAACAGCCGTGTCAGTCGGCGCATCAGTTTTCTGGGGTTGTTTTTATCTAAAAACCCGATATGTATCAGAACCTTCTCGAGATGATCAATGAGCTGATTCAGCGCCTCTTGAGGGGCTGGCCGGTGAGCCGAAGCGGCCTCGCCTACGGTCTGGGTAGCACTCTCGGCGCTCAGGCGAATCTCGTAACAGAGGATTTGCACCGCAGCGGCCAAATTGAGCGACGGAAATAGGGGGTCGACCGGAATCTGCACCAAGGCCTGTGCGAAATCGAGCTCATCATTCGTAAGACCAGTCCGTTCGGCGCCGAAAAGCAGGGCCACGGGGGCCATTTGCGCCGCCTCCCACAGCGCGAAAGCCGCCTCTTTCGGGGTCAGACAGGGCCAGGCGATGGTCCGAGGACGGGCGCTTGTGGCCACTACCAAAGGACAATCGGCCACAGCCTCGCGCACGCTGGCTACGACCTGCGCTGCCTCTAAGATATCGTCGGCCCCGGCCGCCCGAGCGACCGCGTCGTCCGCCGGAAAGGCCCGCGGCGCCACCAAGGTAAGCTGTGAAAGGCCCATATTCTTCATGGCCCGCGCGGTGGCGCCGATATTACCCGGATGTTGTGGACGCACCAGAACAATACGAATGTTGGGAAAAGCCATAAATACCTCGAAGACCGTGCCCGGCGCGGGCGAGAATACCACGGAGCCTTTCAAGAGCCGACCCAGCCCGCTACAATGCAGCGCTTTCCGGAGGCGCCCTTATGCACCCTATGTTGAACACTGCCATAAAGGCCGCACGCCGGGCCGGAACCATGATCGTCCGCGCCTTGCCGGACATCGACAGGCTCCAAGTGGAAACGAAGAGCCGCCACGACTTCGTAAGCGAAGTGGACCGGCGCGCCGAAGAGCTTATTATCGACACCTTAAGGGGCGCCTACCCCGACCATGCGATTTTGGCCGAAGAAAGTGGGGTCGCGGTCGGCAATGAATGGGAATGGGTCATAGACCCCTTAGACGGAACGACGAATTTCTTGCACGGGTTCCCGCAGTTCGCGGTCTCGATAGGGCTTAGGCGCCGCGGCCGATTGGAACAGGCGGTAGTATTCGACCCCCTGCGCGATGAACTCTTCACCGCCACCCGCGGCGAAGGTGCACAACTGAACGACCGCCGGATCCGGGTAAGCCGGGTCGCCGATCTCGACGGGGCCCTGCTCGGCACCGGCTTTCCGTTTCGGCAAACCGACTCGGTCAAGGAATGGATCGCCATGTTCGAACGACTCGCCCAGCAGACCAGCGGAATCCGTCGAGCCGGATCAGCGGCACTGGATTTGGCCTATGTCGCATGCGGGCGCTTGGACGGCTTCTGGGAAACCGGGCTAAAGCCCTGGGATATAGCTGCTGGGAGCCTTTTGATACGGGAAGCAGGAGGGCTTGCTAGCGACCTTTTCACTGATGGAGACCCGCTGGAAAGCGGCAACATCCTGGCCGCCAACCCGCGCGTCTATGGGCTCATGCGCAACGCCTTTAGCGACTTCTCGAAAGCTTAGACCCGGGAAGACCGAACTCGCGGCGGATCACTCGGGCCAACAGCAGCTTGAGCCGCGCGCAAGGGAACAATAATGGCTTCCTTTGGGGGCCGCGCGAGTCGGCTGCCCTGAGGCTCGGTTCGGGCGCTGCTGGGAGACAACCGTTGCAGCAACAACGCCGTTTGCGCCTCGCTCAACAATTCCACCCCGATTGCGTATTCATGGGGGCGTGATCGCTTCAACCAGCGCACGGCGCCGGCCCGCCACGCTTGGTTTTGCTGGAGATCCTTCACCCCGATCCAGGTTTTCGGCGCTGGGGGTGCCCCAACGAGCTGATGCGTACTCAGCCACAATCCGGTACGGCCGGCGTCCCGAACATGCCATCTCGTGACCCGCGGTAAGATCTTCGGCACCTCGGCCCCCAGAAGATGCGGTGTCGCCTTCCACCAGTCCTCGTCGAGATCAAAATAATCGCGCCCCAAATCCTCCACTGCCAAACGCTTTAGAGCAGCGAGACCGTAGCAAACCAAGCGCTCTCCGCCCAAGCGAATACGTAAGGATTTGCGCCGCGGACCCGGCCGCCAAGTTTCGTTCAAGGAGACCAAAAGCCGATCGGCAAGCCCCGGTAATAAAAACGCGGCGAGCCTCGGTGGTAAAACCTTACGAGCACTCAAAGCAGCGCGCATTCGCGCCATCTCCGCCACCAGATCACTTGTATCTAGAAAGAGAAACCCCTCGGTGCCGGTGGCATCGGCGGGCCTATCGGCCTCGGTCGCGACCGCAAAGCCGATGGCGTCGTTCAGAACGGCGCGCTGCCCCGCCTCAAGAATGATCTGATAGACCGCATCAATACCGCCGGTCGGCAAGGCGTAAGGATCGGCAAGCCCTAGTAAGAGAACCGCGATATAAGCCTGTTCTATGGCTTCGTCCGGCTTCGGACCCGCCTCCCGAAACAAGGCATGGATACGGCGCCAAGCCCCCGGCGGGGCGGGGATATAGGCACGATAGGCACTGCGGATCACCTCGCCCAATTGGCGCAGGGCGCCGAGTATCGCGACTTGTCGCCACTCAACGGCTAAATCCGGGGTAAGAGCGGCTTGATAGCCGTGGGCGATTTCTGAATGGAGAGTCGTCGCAAGATGGACGCCATTCCCGTCGCCAGGGTGATTCCGTACACCGGCGGCAAGATCCATGACCGGCTCTTCATAGCACGCCAATAGCGCGGTACGCGTGGCCGAATCGATGACGCTTCCATTAAGAGCGCGAACCGATTGGGCCAGCAAACTCATCGCCTTGACAGGCTCCGCGCGCGGCAAGGTACTGATCCACTCTCGTACCCGGCGTTCCCGCCAGGACAGCCGACGAACACCTGCGTCCACGACTCCTTTCATCACCAAGCCCTCCAGCAAGCTTAACCATACTAACAAGGCCCGCGTTAGGACCGCAAGCAATGGTTTCCTAGCGCCTCAGCTTCGCCTAATATGGCGCTTTTTAACCGGAGCGCGGTATGACTTATGTGGTTACGGAAAGCTGCATCAAATGCAAGTACACAGACTGCGTCGAGGTCTGTCCTGTCGACTGCTTCCGTGAAGGCCCCAACTTTCTCGTAATCGACCCCGAAGAGTGTATCGATTGCACCCTGTGTGTACCCGAATGCCCTGTCGGGGCGATCTTTGCCGAAGACGAGGTCCCCGACGATCAAAAGGACTTCATTCGAATCAATGCGGAGCTTGCGCGTAGCTGGCCCGTGATCCTCGAAAAGAAAGACGCGCCGCCGGATGCCGCCCAATGGGACGAGGTCAAGGACAAACGTGGCCACCTGGAGACCTAGGACGGAAAGAACGCCATCCTATTGGCCTGCCCGCGCCCCGCTCCTGGAACGAAACGCAGCAAGGACCAGTTCCCTCGGAGGCCAGTCTTTCTCCCGCGAAGACGCTGAGCGACCACGGTCTGGCGTCGCCTTGTGTTTATGAGGCTTTGCGGCCGCCCATGAGGGCCGCCATGAGACGGTCCTCGAGCTCGACCCGGGTGGCCAAGGCTTCACCGAGTTCGGAGAGATCCGTATGCAGATGGCTTATGTCTTGGCACTGGTCCGCGCAATCATACTTATCGTTAAACACGATAGCGGTTTCGGTGCACACCTCGATCTCAGGATAGAGATCGTGGGCCAGCGCGACCACGGCCGCACGTCGCTCCGTTCCATTCACAATGCGTTCGTATAAGGAAAAATGGGCCGCTGCGACATAATCCACAAGGACCTGGCAAAATTCCTGTAAGACCTTCTGGACCTGAGTGTTATGGGGAAAAGGATCAAGTCCGGCGACGCGGCAAAACAGCACCAGCATCTCGCGGCGCTCTAAAAGGAGACGCCCGATGGCCTCGCGGCCCGCTGATCGTCTCTCCGGACTCTCCACAGGAGAAACCGTTGCTGTCGTCATATCCTTCTCCTCGCATCTGACATTACTGTTATAAAAAACACCGATAGGACTATAAAACGGATAGTAGAGTTCGGCAAGCTTTCAGGCGACCAACGGCTCCACACTACACCGTTTCCTCAGACCGTAGGCCGAAGCTGTCGCCGCTCTCGAAAGCTCGTGTTTCCGGGTATCATCCGCCCTGAGAACCCACAATGGCCTACTCTAAAACGGCAAGCCGGGGATTCTTCCCTTCATGGCCGCCGCCATCTTGCGGATACCCCCCTTACCCATCTGCTTCATGAGGCGCTGAGCCTGCGCAAATTGCTTTAACAAGCGATTCACCTCGGGTACCCCGGTTCCGGATCCCGAGGCGATACGGCGCTTACGGGAACCCCGAATTACATCGGGGAAACGGCGCTCATGAGGGGTCATAGAATTGATGATTGCGACCAGTCGTTTGGTGTCATGGTTATTGAGCTGTTCGCGCGCCGCGGTCGGGAGCTCGCTCATGCCCGGAAGCTTATCGAGCAGGCTGGCCATTCCCCCCATACGTTCCATCTGCACCATTTGTTCCCGAAAGTCCTCTAAATCGAAGCCTTTGCCCTTCTTAAACTTCTGCGCCAATCGTTCCGCGCTGTCGCGATCGACTGTCCGTTCGGCCTCTTCGATGAGTGTTAGGACGTCGCCCATTCCGAGGATACGAGAGGCCAAACGCTCGGGGTGAAAGGGCTCCAACCCGTCGGTCTTTTCCCCGACCCCTAAAAATTTGATCGGCTTCCCGATCACCGATCGCAACGACAGCGCGGCCCCCCCGCGCGCGTCGCCATCGGTCTTGGTGAGAATCACCCCAGTCAAGGTCAACGCCTCGTTAAAGGCCTTGGCGGTATTGACCGCATCCTGGCCGGTCATGCTATCGACGACGAATAAGGTCTCGATGGGATTGACGGCCGCTTGCAGCGCGCCCACCTCAGCCATCATATCGGCGTCGACATGGAGCCGCCCGGCGGTATCCACGATCAAAACGTCAACCAATTCCCGTTTCGCTTGATCAAGTGCCGCGCGCGCAATGGCCTCCGGCTTTTGGTCTCGGCGACTGGGATAAAACCCAAGTCCGACCTCGCTCGCAAGACGCTCTAACTGCTCAATGGCCGCCGGTCGATAGACGTCGACGCTCACCAGCATGACCTTTTTGCGCTCCCGTTCCTTCAGTAAGCGCCCAAGCTTGGCGGCACTTGTCGTCTTGCCCGAGCCCTGCAGGCCCGCCAACAAAACCACGGCCGGCGGTCGCGTAGCAAGATTCAAGCGATCGCACGTCACGCCCATGGTTTCGACCAGCGTGTCGTAGACGATCTTAATAACGGCCTGTCCGGGGCTTAAGCTTTCCATGACCTCCTGCCCGAGTGCCTTGACCCGGATCGTCTCGATCAAGGTTTTGGTGGTCGAAAGAGCGACATCGGCCTCGAGGAGCGCCACCCGCACCTCGCGCAGGGCATCGCCCATATTTTTTTCGGTCAGGCGGTTTTCGCCGCGCAGGCTGCGCATAGCCCCTTGTAAACGATTACTCAGCGTCTCAAACATGCCTCTTTCCCCTCGTTAGCGACAAACACGCTCGCCCTCTGCCGGGCGCTCAATAAGGCCTTTTCGCAGGTCCTTGGGTGTGCCATGATCACACCCGGAAACCCTATATGATACAACTCATCCTCCATATCATAGCCATCGTCCTTTACGGGCTCGCAGGAGTCTACTATTGGCGCGGCCTAGGCGTGCGGTCTCAGGCCGACTCTGAGCATCGGAAGGCGGCGCTCTTTGGCACCGTGGCCATGCTTTTGCAGGGCGCTCTCTTAGTCGGCGATGTCGACCAAAACGGGCACCTCACGCTCGGTATCGGCACCATCTTGGCGCTTGACGCCTGGGCTGTTGCTGCCATTTTTTTGGCCACATCGCTACGCAAGCCGATCGCGAGCTTAGGCACTTTCATTATGCCAAGCGCCGCACTCGCTACCTCAGTACAGTTTTTCTTACCTATCCACAACACGATGGCAGCGTCTTCGGCTCAGGACCCCTGGCTCATCATCCACGTCGTGATCTCGATCCTGGCCTACAGCCTCCTTAGTATCGCCGTGGTCCAAAGCTTCATGCTGTGGATTCAAGAGAACCGACTCCGCCATAAGCAACCCGCGCAATTGATGCAGGCCTTCCCCCCCATGGAGACCATGGAAAGCCTCATGTTTGAAATGATTAGGGTCGGTTTCATTCTCCTGACGCTCACGCTCATAAGCGGACTCTTTTTTTCCGACCAGCTCTTTGGGACGCCGCTGCCCTTTACCCACCACAGCATCTTGTCGCTGACCGCCTGGCTTGCGTTTGCCATTCTCCTGATCGGGCGCCGCCAATTCGGCTGGCGGGGGCGCAATGCGGTACGCTGGACGATAGGCGGGTTCGTGTTGCTGGTGTTCGCCTACCTGAGCGCCGAGTTCCTGCTAAAACTCGTTTTGGCACGCTAAATCCGGCTGCACGTTTATGGCCGCGCCCGCCGGCGGCGGTACGTACCCCTCTGCACCCGATACGTTCCTCGATAAACAGCGACGACTGGGCTCGTCTCGCCCTAATCGCCGCTTGGGTCTACCGCGAGCCCAGATCGGGGGTCTCGCGGCGCCATCCTGAAAACCCCTTTCTCGAAAAAATCCGCGCCGTGTGTTAGCGTCACCCCTTTATTTCTCAGGAACCGCCTCAACCCTTGGACCACGTCCCCCTTGATACGCTAGCTGGCGTATTGCTGTTTCTCATTTTCCTGTCCGGTTTTTTTTCCGCGGCTGAAATCAGCCTTATGACAGTCAACCGCTATCGTATGCGGCACTTGGCGGAGTCCGGACATAGGGGGGCACGCCTTGCCCAGCGCCTACTCCGCCGCCCCGACCGGGTCCTCGGGGTCGTTCTCCTCGGTAACAATTTCGGGAATATCGCCGCCTCCTCGGTGGCGACCCTGATGGCCGTCAAACTGTACGGCCCGGGTATCTTGGCGCTCGTCACCGGCATCCTGACACTCGTCATCCTGATCATATCCGAGGTGGCCCCTAAAACATTGGCCGCCCTGTATCCCGAACAGGTTGCCTTTGGGACCGCCTACATCCTGACGCCGCTCTTGCGGGTCCTCTATCCGCTCGTAGCCTTGATCAACTTTCTCGCAAACCAGCTTTTACAACTTTTCGGGGTTTCGGTAACGCCCAAGACTCCAGACCAATTAAGCACTGAGGAATTACGCGCCGTGGTCATGGAGGCCGGGACACTCATCCCAAAGAGTCACCAGTCAATGCTTCTTGGCATCCTCGATCTTGAAAAAAGTACCGTTGAAGATGTGATGGTGCCGAGACGCGAAGTCGAAGGGATCGACCTAGAGGCCGATTGGGACGAGATTCTAGAGATCCTCGGAAGCAGCCATTACACTCGCCTACCGGTTTTTCGGGGAAGCCTGGATAACGTGATCGGTATGTTGCACGTGCGCCGCGCCCTGCATTTAGCGCTCGCCGGACGCCTGACCCGCGACACTCTCCAAGCGGCCGTGCTCGAGCCCTACTATATCCCGCAAGGTACGGCGCTTGCGACCCAACTTCTCAACTTCAAGACCTCGCGGCGCCATATAGGCCTCGTTGTCGATGAGTATGGAGACCTCATGGGCCTCGTGACGCTCGAAGAGATCCTAGAGGAGATCGTGGGCGAATTCACGACCCAGGCCCCCGGTACCCAAGACGACATCTTTAAACAGCCAGACGGTAGCTTCCTTATAAACGGCAGCACAAGCATCCGCGACATCAATCGCACCCTGGGATGGCAGTTGCCGCTTGATGGACCAAAAACTCTGAACGGCCTCATCACGGAGTACCTTGAGGATATTCCCGCACCGGGAACGAGTCTGCTTTTAAACGGCTATCTCGTAGAAATCGTGCGCACCCGCGGGACCGCGATCCAGGTGGCGCGCATCATGCCGCATACGATCGTGACGCGATCCGTAGAAAAGGACGGCTAACCACAGTCGTAAGGCCCCTCTAGCCGTGGATTCCCACCGCGCCCAAAGGCGTGAAGCGAGCGAGCTGGCCTGTGAAGGCAGGCTCGCCCCGCGGTAAACTCACGCCCAGAGGGCGTCAGGAGATATGCGCCCAGAGGGAGCCCTTGGGCGCGTAGAGGTTCACAGGCCGGTAGCCCTCGGCGGTATTGTGGATAGGCCGGCCTCCCGCAACCCCTGGCACACCGAACCGGCGGCCAAGCTTCAAGTTCGCCGTGATCATCATCGTCTGAACGTGGATATCACTGGCGCCCTCCCACACAGACCAGGGCGCCTCAAAAAACGGCACCTCCGCCCTGACCGCCACTTTTTTTCAGGTTCTCTGGCGGCTTTCTCTCCCTGATCGGTGTCCACTCGGAATTCAACAGGGGCTAAATAGCGCACGTCCCGGGGTCACGGCCCGCCCTTATGATCGATCTCGGAGGAAGACGTATGGCCAGCGGCGATCCGTGCTAGATGCGACCGGGCCGCTTCGAGCAACGTAGGCGGCAGACCGCGGCGCTCGGCTATGGTAAGACCGTGGGATGATCCGCTCTTTCCGATCTCCAGCTCATAGGTGGGAACAAGCCGTTCGGTATCAAAACGCATCGTGGCATTGGTCAGATGGGCGTGGCCGGCGGCATAGGCCTTAAGGGGGCTCAGATGGGTGGTGATAATTCCGCGCACCTGGCGCCCTGCCAGTTCGTCGAGCACCGCCATAGCCAGAGCTGCGCCCTCCTCTGGATCGGTGCCCGTCCCCAATTCATCCATCAACACCAAGGTGTCGGCGTCCGCTTCGCTCAATAGACGCTTTAACACCTCGACGTGTCCAGCAAAGGTCGAGAGTTGGTGAAGCAGGCTTTGGCGATCGCCGATGTCTACGATAAGGCGCGTGAAGTCCCCGATAATGGCCTCCCCTTCAGTCGGCAAATGCAGGCCACAGTAGGCCATGGTCACAAGCAGACCTACGGTCTTCAGCACCACCGTCTTCCCGCCGGTATTGGGCCCTGTGATGAGCAACATGGGGCATGTAGCGTCGAGCGCAATAGACAGCGGCACCGGCTGGGGTCCCCGTTTATCGGCAAAAGCGAGCAGCATCGCCGGATGGTAGGCCCCGACCAAGCTTAATATCGGTGTCGCCTCCAACCGTGGCGGGCTTGCGTTCATATGGACGCTCAAGTGCCCCCCGGCGAACGCCAGATCGATCCACGCTAAGGCACCCACCAAAGTCTCTAGAGGTCCTGTTCCATCGCGCACCTCGGTCGTAAGGGTCCGGCGGACCACGAGCTCTTCTGCATCGCGCTCTCCGGCGCTCGTCTCCAAGCGATTATTGAGGGCCACGGCCTCCAGGGGTTCAACAAGCTGCATCCGGCCGTTGGCAGCCGGACCCCTGCGCACACCCTTGACCTTCGCCGCATGCTCGGCATTCAGAGAAAGAATGAGGCGGGCACCGTGTGTGACGATCGACTCGGTGTGCGGCTCCTTGATGCCAAGCTCGCGTAAGCGCTTTGTTAAAATCGCTTGCACCGCCCGCTGTTGTTCCTTCCCCTGCAGCGCCACAGCCGCAAGCTTAGAACTCGCCGTATCCCGAATTCGGCCAGTCGGCAAAACGACCGCCTCAAGCGAGGCGAGCAAGGAGGCAGGAGGCGCGAGATCCGAAACCGGTCCTGGGTACAGCTCGCTATAGCGCGCCACCAGGGCCTGCGCCTCCAAACCGAAACGCAAAAACTGCGCGATATGGAAGAGCGCGGTCCCGGCCAGCGCGCTGCCGGTCTGAGCCGCTTGGCGCAGCGCGGCGCGCACGTCGGCCACGCGCCCCAAGCCACTTATACCTTGATCTATGGCGATCCTTGCCGCGGTCACGGCGCGCTGCATCTGTAAGGCCGTTTTCCGGTCGGGCGCGGGCACCAGGGCATGAGCCGCATCCGCGCCGTAGGGGGTTGCGGTCAGACGTTCCACCAAACGGCGCACCGCACCGAACTCGACTGCCTCTACGTCAGCTTCCATGGCCGAATTCTAGCACAGCGCTTAACTGCCCTGAACGACGTTATCGCGCAAATAGATGGGCAACGCCTGGGCCGCATTTACCCATGCGCCGCGCTCGAAAGACGCTTGCGCCAGCATCAGAATCGCGCGCGCATTCGGGGCCTTATGGGCTTCGTAAGACAGGCCAGGACGCTCGTGCAACGCCTGCCAGTAGTGGTCGAAGCCGCTTCCCACCGCCTTATACACGCGACCCGTGGGCAACGGTATCGAAGCCGGCGCGTCCACGGCCTCCGCGCCGACCGGCTCGACTAAACCGTTTGCGGATCGTGTGAAAAATCCATAGTAGACCTCGTCGCGACGCGCATCGATAGCTGCCAAAATATCGGTCCCTACGGCCTCCTGCGCCAAAGCCGCCAAAGACGAAATCGGAATCACCGGTAAGTCCTGGGCGTAAGCGAGCCCTTGGGCTATCGCTGCCGCCACTCGAAGCCCGGTAAACGATCCGGGGCCTCGCCCAAAGGCGATGACATCCAGGGCGGCAAGCGAGGTCTCGGCCTCTGTGAGCAATCCCCGCAATAGCTCGAGCACGCCTTCGGCGCGCGCCGCCGGGTCTTCTACGCGTCGCTCAAACACCCGACCACCCACGGTTACGGCGACCGACAATATCGGCGTTGCCGTCTCTATGGCCAACATATTCACTGTCTGCACCTCACACCTCGCCATTCGCGGTCTTCCCGCACAAAGCCCCCTTTGATCTCCTAGCCGCGGGGCTGAACCGCAACGTTTACCCAAACCCACTCGGGTCTGACACTGCGATGGGTGGGGGCCCATACCCCGAAAGTCTAAGGCCTCAAGAGAGACGCTTTAGGGTCCCGAACATAATCGGACCCCATCATAGCGAAACGAGGGCCGTCCGCGCGATGATAAGAGTCCGCTCCTTTCACGGCGTGGCCTCACCGGCTACGCCCAAGACCTCGCCTCTCCATTTGACAGCATGCGCCCAAATTGGCAAAGTCGCGCCATGATCCTCCACGCCCTCCCGCACACCGACCTTACCGTTTCGGACATCGGCCTTGGCACCATGACGTTCGGCGAACAGACCGATCGCGACGATGCTCATAAGCAACTCGATTACGCCCTGAGCCAGGGTGTCACACTCCTGGATATGGCCGAGATGTATCCCGTCCCGGGGCGCGCCGAGACCCAGGGTGCTACCGAGACGATTGTCGGTGAATGGCTAAAAAAGCAAAACCGCGGCGAGATCATAATCGCGACGAAGGTCGCAGGACCGTCCCGCGGCTTTACCTGGATACGGGGCGGCCCTAAGGCGCTGGACGAGACTAATATCCGTACGGCCCTACACGACAGCCTAAAGCGCCTTAAAACCGACTATGTCGATATCTATCAGACTCATTGGCCAGCGCGTCCCCTGCCTCTATTTGGCGATACACACTATGAGCCGCACAGCGGCGAAGACGAGGGCCACCTGATCGACGAGCAACTCGCGGCTCTCGGCGCCTTGGTCAAGGAAGGCAAGGTCCGATACCTAGGGCTTAGTAATGAGACCCCTTGGGGGGCGCTGCGCTTTCTCGAATCGGCGGTTCGTCATAAGCTGCCACGCATTGTGACCATACAAAACGCCTACAACCTTCTGAACCGCTCATTCGAGACCGGCTTGGCGGAGGTTTGCCACCAAGAAAAGCTGGGGCTTCTTGGCTATAGCCCCTTAGCATTTGGGCTCCTCACAGGAAAGTACCTAGGCTCGGCCGAGCCCGAGGCCCGTCTTGTCCGTTTTCCGCAATTCGGTCCCCGTTACCGCAAGCCGGCGGTCGAAGCCGCGGTCCGCGCCTATGCCCAGCTCGCCCACGATTTTAGTGTCCCGCTAGGGGCGCTGGCCCTTGCCTTCGCGCGCTCCCGGTTTTTTACCGCATCCACACTCGTAGGTGCCCGCACCCTTGATCAATTGAAAGAGAATTTGGAGAATGCGAAACTTGTGTTGACCCCCGAGATGCTGGCGGCGATCGACGCAGTCCATGCCCGCTCACCCAATCCTGCGCCCTAGGCGCTTCCGCTAGACGATGCCCGCCACGATATTGATCGTGAGTGCGAGCACCAAAGTATTGAAGGCAAACGACAAGATGCCATGAATCAGCGCGGCGCGCCGGATACTGTGGGAAGTAATCGACACGTCCGAGACCTGCGACGTCATGCCAATGACAAACGAGAAATACAAAAAATCCACATAGTGCGGGAGGGCACCGCCTGGAAACCGGATCCCGCCCTCGTCACGCACCCCGTCTTGCACCGCCCGACCCCGATAAAAACTATGGGCATAGTGAAAGGCAAACAAAGTATGGACGACAAACCAGGAACTGATCACAGCCGATATCGAGAGAGCGAGGTGTGCTACCTTAAGTGCGGACGCCGCGCCTTTGCCTTGGCTCAAAAGAAAGAGAATGGCAAAGAGACTCGCAGAAGCCGCTAGGGTCGCGACAAGAAGGACCGTAAAGCCGCTCTGGTCCTGCTCCAAGGTACTGCGGCAGGTCTCCTTCGCATTCGCAAGGCCCATGACAGTCCAGGCCATTAAAAGAAACGTGAGGCAAGCGCCGTCCCAACCTAACAACAAGCGGCTATCCACGAGATAACCGGCCGGGGCAAGGAGATAGACAGTCGTGCCGACCAGTGTCGACACGACCAACCGCCGCCGTGCGTTTAAGGCCCGCACCGCGCCCACCAGGGCAGGTGAGACCCTTACCCTATGAGTGCGTGGACTTCGCAAGCGTGGCTTTGATTGGCTTCGCCGTTATGGTCTTGACCGGCAGCGCATAAAGCCAACCGAAATTGCTACCAATCAAAAACGTATGGTCGATTACGACCCCGTTTTGTGGTCCGAAGCCGCCGTGGTGGGTCATATATCGACCGACGATCTTTCCGGTCTTGCGATTCACCACAAAGATGGCGCCATTCCCGACCGGATAGAGAAGGTTTTTCCCGGCCACGCTCGGCGCCGCCTTCATCTTGACCTTAAGGGGCGTATGCCAGAGTATTTTTCCAGTTTTAAGATTAAGGCCATAGGCGCTCGCCGTGACCGGGCTTCCCGTATAAACGACGCCCCCTGCGATCATGGGTACTGCATCCTTATTGCGCGGTGGCACCTTCCCGACTCCGAGAGTCGTCTCCCAAAGGGTCTTACCGGTTTGGGCGTCCCATCCGATCTCGACACTCTTTGCGCGATGCACGCCCTTGGCGCGTTGTTCGAACTGGGTTACGACAACCCCCTGGCTTTGGGCCGGCGCGCAATCGCCCATACTGCTCGAAAAGACGCCCGCAGGTGTCGTGTGCCAAACAAGCTTGCCGGTCACAGCGTTCACTGCGTACACCGCATTGGGGTGGGTCCCGGCCATGATGACGAGATGCTTATAACGAGTCGCAGACGACATGCTCACAAACGATGTAATGCGGACCTTCCACTTCAGTTGCCCGGTGGCCGCGCTCAACCCATAGACGTGACCGTCGCCACTGCCAAAGACGAGCATGCCTGCGGTGATGATGGGCGTTGGCATGTCCTCGCCCTGCGTATGGTAAACCCAAGCCAAGTGGCCGGTTTGGGCGTGCAGGGCATAGATCCCGCTGATGTCCGTACCGCGGACCACAGGCACGCCCTTGTGGCCGAACTTCACGGCCTGGGTATAGCTGAAGTTGGCGTTTCCGCCCCCGACGTAGACAAGCTTATGGGCCCCGTGACCCGCGACAAGCGGCGTGGTCATGATCTCGTTACGGGCATTGAAACGCCACAACACATGCCCATTGGAGCCATTCACGGCATACACAAAGCCGTTGTCGTCCGGGACGTAGACCGTGCCGTCGGCCACTGACACACCGATCGGAATTCCGACGAGATCGCGGACAGCCGTCATACTGACGTAGGTCTTTTTGATTTGGGCCTTCGACATCCGTCCTGGCACGGAACCTGGTACCCGGAAGATCCAGCTGACGCCCGGTGCCCCCTTGGGCGCTGCATAACTCGGGTCGTGGGCCGCGTTCCCGGCATAAGCAAGCCAGGTGTGGGGTGATGCCAAAGGCGTGCCCGAGGCCGCCTTTGGTTTTGCCGTGGCGGCCTTAAGCGGACTGGACTTGGCAGGAGCGGGCTTATGACTACAGCCCGACAGAAAGGCCAAAGCCGCCACGGTGGCCATAACAGATATACGTGTAGTGGGTCGCAGTCTCATATCCCATTTTCTCCAAGAACTCTTATTATGGGGCGCCCTCAAGGGCTTGCCGTACTCAAGAGACCCTAAAGGAGAAGAAACCCTGCGGTCAATAGGGCCGCCTGGGACCTTAGCCCGCATGCTATCATGAGGGAACGAAAGCCGCCCCAACAGGGTCCCAGGGGCAGGAACAATAAAGGGCGTTGAGGGCTTAATCGCAGATGGAACGGTTTAATCGCGCATTCTTTCGCGGCGCGTGGCGTATCGCCGCGCCGTATTGGAAATCCGAGGAACGCTGGGCGGCCTATGGCTTACTCACCATAGTTGTGGGTCTAAGCCTGGGTCTTGTCTACATCAACGTCTTGATCACGGAGTGGTACAACGGCTTCTACGACGCCCTTCAACACTATAACGAGCCTGCGTTTTGGAGCGCCATGTTGCGCTTCTCCTGGCTTGCCGGGCTCTACATCGCAGGATCCGTTTATCAAATGTATCTAGGGGAAATGCTCCAGATCCGTTGGCGGCGCTGGATGACCCACCACTACCTCAAAGATTGGCTGTCTGACCAGACCTACTATCGGATGCAAATCCTAGGTGATGGAACCGATAACCCGGATCAGCGTATCGCAGACGACATCAGCGCCTTTATCCGCGGCACCCTAAAGCTCTCCCTCGGTCTTCTGAGTTCTGTCGTGACGATCGCCTCTTTTATCACCATGCTCTGGATCCTCTCAAGCCGCCTCACGATCCCCTTTGACGGCCGCATCTGGGATATCCCAGGCTATCTGGTATGGGCAGCCTTACTTTACTCGGTCGTCGGTACCTGGCTTATGTTAAGGCTCGGACGCCCGCTGATCGGACTTAGCTTCAATCAGCAACGATTTGACGCCGATTTTCGTTTTAACCTTGTGAGGGTCCGCGAGAACACCGAAAGCATCGCGCTTTATAACGGCGAAGACCAAGAACATAA
Organism: Pseudomonadota bacterium; assembly: GCA_021795255.1. Next base: position 1,880 of record JAJYPQ010000016.1, on the reverse strand, counting down.
GGGCCTGGGGGAGCGCTTTGCATTTATCTTTAAAAATTACTGGGCCATTATGAAACGGCAAAAGATCATAAACTGGTTCTCCTCCGGTTATGGGCAGGCCGCCATCATCTTTCCGTTTCTGGTATCCGCGCCGAGTTTTTTCGCCAAACAGATCCAGCTCGGTCTTGTGATGCAGATCTCGTCGGCCTTCGGTCAAGTGCAAGGCGGGCTTTCTTATATCGTCACGATCTACCCAGACCTTGCCTCGTGGCACGCCGTCGTCGATCGGTTGACGGGGTTTAGTGAGCACATGCAAGGGGTTCGCGATGAAACAGAAAAATACAACGCACTCACTCATACCACGGGGGATACCTTGCACCTGCAATCGGTGAGTCTCCACGTTCCAGGCGGCCGCGCCCTCCTCTCCGACCTTTCGCTGGCGGTCAAACCCGGCGAGACCATGCTGCTTGCGGGACCGTCTGGAAGCGGCAAAAGTACCTTGATACGGGCCTTGGCTGGTTTATGGCCTTTCGGGAGTGGCGAAGTGGCAACGCCGGCGCGCGGCGTTTCGCTCTTTTTGCCGCAAAAGCCCTATCTGCCGCTCGGGAGTCTCCGCGATGTGCTCCTCTACCCGCACGGCTCGCCTGAGACCACAACCGATACCTTGGCCGAGGCCTTAACAGCGGTTGGGCTTCCGCGACTGATTGAACAGCTCGATGAACACAAACAATGGCCCCTTATCCTGTCTCTGGGCGAGCAACAGCGGATAGCCTTTGCCCGCATTTTGTTGCAAAAACCACAATGGATTTATATGGATGAGGCCACGTCGGCCTTGGACGAGCCGGCCGAAGCGCAACTCTATACCCTATTGCGCGAGCGCCTGCCTCACAGTACGGTGGTGAGCGTAGGCCACAGGTCCGCTCTCAACGCCTACCACAGGACGCGCTTAGAGCTATCGGGAACCGGAACTTGGCAGCTCGTCCCCGGAAGTCCTTAGGTCCTGTGAAAGACGAACGAAGGCCGAGCGCATAGTCGCGGCGTCACGCACGGCGCTGGCAAAGCGAATACGCACTCGCCGTGCCCGGGTCTGGATATCGAAGCCCTCGGGATCAATCCCGAGGAGACGGGGCTCTGTTTCCTCAACGCCTACAGCGTGACAATAGTGGATGAGGGCGTCGCGATGGTCGGCATTCATGTGCACAACCGCGCTCCTCTCTACTTCTGCGAAGTCGGCATCCCAAGACTCTGGGTTCAGGCGATAGTCTTCTCCGCGTACCCAGTGAATATCGCCAAAGCCCCCAATGAAGCGCACGCGCTCCACCGATAATCGATAAAAACGGAAGTCGTGGATCGCGAAATACTGCTGAGCTTGAGGTAAATAGCGCAAGTAGCGATCACGTAGGGAGTCCGTGCCCTCTATCTCCCGGGCACGCCCTAACAAAGTGACCCGGCCGGCCTGCTGGATATCGCCCTTCTCCTGTTCCCAGGCAAGAAGGCTGACGCGGTCGTCCTTTTTGATATTCCGGCTGTGTTGGGCCAAATCCGAGAGCAGGAGAATGGCATGTCCTTCGTAGTCCAGGATATAGGGGGCCACCGAGCCAAAGGGCCATCCATCCATCTCGCTCGACAACGTCGACAACACCGCATTCACCTGCGAGCGGACTAGGTCCCGAGCGTCTTTCACAGCTTTCTGGTAGTTGTTCACGTAGTCATTCTAACAAACCTCACGCCAAATTGACCAAGCGCTTGCTTTTTCGTAGACTGGCCGCGCATCGGGGCGATTAGCTCAGCGGTAGAGCACTGCCTTCACACGGCAGGGGTCAGTGGTTCAAACCCACTATCGCCCACCATAAAATTAAGGACTTACGAGTAAGTAGATACTAACAAAACCCGACTTTGTT
>JAJYPQ010000300.1 GCA_021795255.1 Pseudomonadota bacterium | reverse complement strand
CGGGCCTTTGCCGGGTTCGCCCTCCATTTCGCGCGCTACGAACTCGAGGCCTTGGCGGCGGCGGCAGTGGGAGCCGGGATACGGTTAGGGTCGCGCGACCGATCCTAAGGATATCCCGAGGCGAGACACCGGTGGCGGGGCTCGCCTGGGGGAGGGTATGACACACGGCCCTAAGGTACCGGAGGCCGCCGTCGAACTTGCTTGTCGGTTCGAGGGCTTCCATGCCGTGCAGGTGGCTGACGGAGGGGCGCACGCCCGCCCCTATCGTTGCCCGGGAGGCTATTGGACGATAGGCTACGGGCATCGCTGCGGCTCGGACCACCCGCCGATTACGAGAACTGAGGCCCTGGTTTATCTGCATGCCGATCTGGAGGAGGCCCAAGAGGCCGTCCTTAGCCTTTGTCCGGTCTTGGCCGACGGCCCTTCAGGGCGACTCGCAGCGCTTGTCGACTTCACGTTCAATATGGGCGCCGGGCGGCTTGCCCAAAGTACCCTAAGGCGACGGGTAAATTCCGAAGACTGGGAGGCCGTGGCCCACGAATTGCGGCGTTGGGTCTATGCTGGCGGCCGGATTCTGCCGGGTCTTGTGGCACGCCGTGAGGCCGAGATCGATCTTTTGCGCGGTTGATGGGGCAAGACATCGTTTGCTTAGGTCGAGGCCGTTTGCGTCTCTAGTCGTTTCTCGAGGGCCTGCGCAAAGAAGCCGTCGGTGCCGTGGACGTGAGGCCAAAGCCGCAGGGCCCGATCCTGTGCCGATGGGGCCAAGCCTATGCCTCGGCGTATTAATATGTCCTCGGTCGCAAGCGCATTAAAAGACGGCGTTTGATCCAGAAAGGCTTGAATGACATCCTCATTCTCTTCTTTAAGCAGGCTGCAGGTGGCATATACGAGGCGGCCACCCGGACGCACCAAATGGCTCGCATGAATCAAGATTTGCAAGGCCTCTTGCGCCAATTGCCGAACACGACCCTCTGTGAGTCGCCACTTGACGTCGGGGCTGCGCCGCAAGGTCCCGGTCCCGCTGCAGGGGGCATCGACGAGCACCCGATCGATCTTCCCGTGCAGCCGCTTTAACTTGGTGTCGGTGCCCCCAGTGATGGTGAGGATGCGGACATTATCGAGGCCGGCGCGTACCACTCGTTCCTTTAAGCGGTCAAGGCGTTTTTGCGAGGTATCGCAAGCGTAGAGGGTGCCGCCATTGCTCATAAGGGCGCCCAGATGCAGGGTCTTGCCGCCGGCGCCCGCGCAGTAATCCACGATCCGCTCACCTCGCCGAGGTTCGAGAAGCGGGGCTATCAACTGACTGCCTTCGTCTTGGATCTCGAAGTGGCCGGCCTTGAATCCGGGGGTTTGGAAGAGCGGCGCACGCCAAGTGCGGCGCAAACCCCAAGGGGAGAGGGGCGTCGGGCCCAGTTCGTGACCGGCCCCGAGTAGGGCCGCACGCAGGGCCTCGCGGTCCGTTTTGAGCGTGTTGACGCGGACATCGAGAGGTGCCGGCTGGAGCAGCGCGGCGCCGAGCGCATGGGCTTCGGGCTCCGATAACTCATGTTGGAATCGATGGGCAAGCCAGTCGGGAAGGCTTGCCGTAATCCCAAAGGACCAGGAAGGGTGGGGCGTACGGGCGGCCGTGACCAGGGCCTCGGCGCGCGCGATGCCAAGGTCCTTCAGTTGCCGGGCATGATAGCCGCCGTGAAGGGCCAAAAAGGCCGCCACAATCAGGGACGGGTCTGTGCTTTGCGCTATAGCAGAGAGTTGGCGATAGTGGCGCAAACATCCGTATACGGTTTCCGCAATGAGGCCACGGTCTTTGGAACCGAGCCCAGGTTCGTTGCGAAAGAAGCGATCCATGAGGGCATCGGCAGCCGCCGTTTCTCGGAGGATGCGCTCGAGAAGGACGCCGCTCGCGGCGTATAGGCTCCGGGTCATCAATCGCGATAACGCTTGAGGAGGTCCGAGTAGGCATCGATGCGTCGGTCGCGAAGGAACGGCCAGATCTGGCGAACAGCCTCGGTGCGCGCCAGATCGATCGCGGTCAAAAGCACCTCAGGGTCGTGGCCGGCGCGCGCGAGCCATTCGCCTTGTGGGCCGCAGACAAAGCTCCCGCCCCAGAAGGAGATGCCGGCTGTAGCGCCACTGGGGTCTGGTTCCAAGCCGCAGCGGTTGCAGGTCAGGATCGGGATGCCGTTTGCGACGGCGTGTCCGCGTTGCACAAGCTCCCAGGCCTCTTTTTGGCGTAGTTGCTCGGAGGCGTCGTCGCGCGGGTCGAAGCCTATGGCAGTGGGGTAGAGCAGCATATCGGCGCCGGCGAGTGCCATAAGCCGGGCCGCCTCTGGATACCACTGATCCCAACAGACCATTACGCCTAAGCGTCCGACGCTGGTTTTAATCGGTGAAAAGCCACCGTCACCGGGGGTAAAGTAGTATTTTTCATAAAAGCCGGGGTCGTCAGGGATATGCATCTTCCGGTAACTCCCGACGAGCCGACCGTCTTTCTCGAACACCACCGCCGTGTTGTGATAAAGGCCTGGCGCGCGGCGTTCGAAAAGCGAGGCTACGATCACGAGCGAAAGCTCGGCGGCCAATCTCGAGAGCCGGTCGGTAGTAGGGCCCGGGATGGATTCGGCGTTGGCAAAGACCGTTTGGTCTTCAGTTTGGCAGAAGTACGGCCCATTATGCAGTTCCTGCAGGAGGGCGAGTTTGGCGCCCCCGGCATGCGCGCGGCGCAAGCCGGCCTCGATGTGCCCGAAGACCTCCGTGGACGGCCCTAAACCGGCATGCTGAATTAGCGCTACGGTAAGCGTCATGGGAGCACCCCCTGTGGTAATTGCATGGTGGCGCAATGGAGACTCCCATGCTGGGCTATGAGGGACAGGCAGGGTATGCCGACTATCTCACGATCGGGGAAGCAGTGCGCCAACGTCGCCAGCGCCTCGGTATCACGACGGTCGCCATAGGTGGGTACAAGGACGGCCTCGTTGAGGATAAGGAAGTTGGCATAGGTCGCAGGCATGCGCTCGCCCTCGGTGTCGAGCTTCGCCGACGGCCAGGGCAGGGGAACGAGCCGATAGGGGCGGCCATCTCGAGTCACAAACCCCTGAAGCTCGGTCTCCATGGCGCTAAGTTCCTGGTAGTGCTCGTCGTCACGGGATGGGCAGGCGCAGTAAGCGATGGTTTCCGGGTCGCAAAAGCGTGCCAGGGTATCAATATGGCCGTCGGTATCGTCACCCGCCAGATATCCGTGTTGGAGCCAGAGAAGGCGATCACAGCCCAGGGTCCGTTTTAAGGTCTGTTCGAGGTCCGGACGCGTCAGTTTGGGATTGCGAGAGGGCGATAAGAGGCAACTTGTGGTCAAAAGTAGCGTGCCTTGGCCGTCGGATTCGATGCTGCCCCCCTCCAAGACGAGATCGATGGTCTCGAAAGTCGTGGTGCCGAATGTCCCAAGGTCGCGCCAGGCGGCGCTAAGGGCGTTGTCTTGGCTGTGCGCGTACTTCCCGCCCCAGCCGTTGAAACGAAAATCGAGCAGGACTGGTCCTGCCGGGGTCTCAACCGTTATTGGCCCATGATCGCGGACAAATACGTCGTCCGACGGGACCGTCTCGATGCAAACTCGCGACAGGTCAGCGTGCGCGCGGCGAAGCTGTCCCAAGATATGGGTCTTGTGGTCCGGGTCATGGGCGGCGATGAGTAGCCGCTCGTGGCGGCTGATCGCCGCTCCGATCAGGGCGAATGTGTGGTCAGCATCGGCCAAGTGGGGCGCAAAGTCACCGAAGGCGTGGGGCCACGTCAACATGACTCCCGATTGCGGCTCCCACTCCGCGGGCAGCCGCGCCACCCGTGTCGGGGTGTCGTCGCGTCGAATGGGGATGATGGCCATGGCGGGAATCCTAGGGTTGGGGCTGCGATCTTAGACGCTTGTGCCGTCAGCGCCAAGACTGGCGGCAGCCAGGGCATTGGTCAAGAATCGGCGCAGGTCTTGAATCTCCTCGGCGCTGACACTGTGGCCTAAGGGGTAGCTGTGCAGTTCGGCCGCGACCCCAGACTGCGTCAGGACGGCGTGCGACAGTAGGGCAAAATCATAGGGAAGGGTGAGGTCTTCAATGCCGTGACCGAGAAACACGGGGGTGGTTTTGTTGCGGGCGCGGAGTTCGCTTCCAAAGCGGGGGGCCAGCGGCAAGTAGGTCGATAGACCGACTGTGGCGGCAAGGCGATGGGGACCGCTCAGGGCCGTATACAAGGCCAAAGCGCCACCCTGCGAGAAGCCGCCCAATATGATCCGTTCGCTTGGGATCCCGCGCTGTTGTTGTTCCTGGATCAGGCCCGAGATCGCCTCGCGGGCGCGACGTATACCGAACTCATCCTGCGGGTCTTCCGGGCGGGTGCCGTAGAGATCGAACCAACTCGGCATTGTCGCGCCATTGTTCAAGGTCACAGGCTGGATGGGCGCGTGCGGGAAGACAAAGCGGAGGCCGGTTTTACTTATACCCGCCAAGGCTTCGACAAAGCCCGCGAAATCATAGCCGTCAGCGCCGAGACCGTGGAGCCAGATCAGGGCATGCTCAGGATGGGGGCTCGTCGCATATTGGAGGGGGGCCCTCTGAAAGAAGCTCATGGCGCGATTATACCGAGGGCAAGATGGGACGAGAAGAGATAGCGCATTCTCTTAGGCGGCGCGCCCCATTTCTTGACCCGTCCAAAAGTCGCGCGGTTCGCCATACCCAAGGCCAGGCAGCCCAAAATCCCCGCCCAGCGTAGCTGCCCTCACGGGGTGGCGACTCGGGGGCGAGGCCGTAAAGCGGGTGAGGGCATTGCGACCGGGATACCGCTCGGCCCTTACCTGGTGGCGTTCCTGTGCCCCGTCTTTTCACGGCTCGGGGTCTGTGGCCATGGCCTTTGGCCGCGACCTCTCGATCTATCGGGTAGAATGCCCAGACAGGATGGCGCTGTCGGTGCGGGGAGGCGATGCGGCCACTTTGGCAGGCATCAACTAAGGGCTTGAAAGGCCCTTCAAGATTGCCATAAGCATAAAAATTTCTCCCCGCTCATCTGAATTCCCGGCCGCCCTTAGTCGCGTGTCCCGCCGCGACCAGCACTGGTCCGAAACGCCTATCTGACCGATACGCGATCAGGCGGGTACCAATGTGTTTGTGCACAACAACATCATCGAGGATCTGACCAATCGACCCGTGGTGGTGATAGCCCCCGACGCCATCACCAACTATGCCACCTTGCACATCAACCACAATATGGACTCCGACCCGGCAGGGGTGATGTTTGAGTGGGACGACAAGAACCTGTGTGGCATCAATATTGCGACCTGGCGGCAGGACGTTGGCCTCGATAAGCAGTCGATTGTCGCCAACCCGCTCTTTGCGAGCACGACGAGTCTCACCTTGAGCGCGAATAGCCCCGCGGTTAAGGTCGGGGTTCCGTTGGCTTCGGTCCAGCACGACTTCGATGGCGTCGCTACGCCGGCCAGGGAAACTTATGAAATGGGGTCTCTCAGTCGATCCAGTAAGGCGGGTCTGCTCCAAGCGCCCAAAGACCC
>JAJYPQ010000015.1 GCA_021795255.1 Pseudomonadota bacterium | reverse complement strand
TTCCCGCTGTGAGGTGGTGGCGGCAGCACGGGCCACGCCTAGCTCACCCAAGGCGGTGGCATCACTTGCGCGTAACGCCAGAAGCGGCCGCGGGTCGAGGATCAGGCCATAGGCGCGGGCGTAGCCCCCCCGATAGCGCGCGGGCAGGAGAGTCTGCGTTCGGATACCGGCTTGCGCTTGCAGCGCCTTGCCCAAGACAACGACCTTCAGGCCGTGCGCCGTGATGGTGGTTGGCGGCAGCTCCTGCGAAACCGCTCTAGGCCTCTCGCCGGCTTCGAGGCGCCCTCGCATGCCAAACCAGGTCCAGCCCGCCGCGAGCAACGAGACGCCCACTATGCCAGCCGCCAGGAGATTCCATCGATTGCGTTTCATGAGTGCTCCCTTGCGCGGTCGGATAATGCTTCTTTCCCGTCGAGAACGGGCGCCCGGGGCTGCTGTACCGCATTTTCCAGCGCGCCCAGAGCCTGTTGGGTTTGATATGAGGCGATGAGCCGACCATCCTCCGCCGCGAGATACGCGAGACGTTCTCTCAGCAAAGCGAGGGCACCCGTTTCCCCAACCGCATAACGTTGCTCACGCAACCGCAGGCCCTTTCGTTGGGTCGCGAGCAACGATCGAGCTGCCCGGAGTGTTTGTAAAGCGCCGCCATAAGCCACAGCGGCCCGGCTGACCTGGCCGACGATTTGGGCCTGCAGGGCGGTGAAGCGGGCAGCCGCGGTGGCGACCTGCCCCTTGGCTACGGCGATGGGTCCCTGGTTTTGATTCAAGATAGGAAGCGTGATGCCAAGGCCTAGCGCCCACCGGTTATCCCCTTCCTCCCATTCGTATCCTGGTCCCAAGTGGATGTCCGGGTATTGCCTTGCGATTTCGAGCTTGAGGGCGTCCTCGGCCGCGGCATATCGGGCCAAAGCCGCCCGGAGATCCAAGCGGTGGCGCAAGGCGGCTCGTTCCAAAGTGGCTAGAGGCGGGTATTGTCCTGCAGGGGGATGGTTTATGTTTGTGAAATCGAAACGCAGATCGGCAATAGCACCCAGCGGCAGGCCCAGCGCCTGGGCCAATGCAGCGTGTGCACTGGCGGCGTGCGCCCAAGCGGCAGCCAGCCTCATCCGCGTCCGTTGCCAATCCAATTGGATGCTATTGACCGCCAATGCAGAGCTATCGCCGACATCGAACCGTTGTTCCATCAGTTTCAGCATGCGCCTGCGCAATCTCATCTCGGTTTTGAGCAGCTTGGCTTGCTCTCTGGCCGCAAAAAGACTCAGAAACCTTTGGCGGACCTCTGCCCGCACCTGCCAAGCGGCTTCCCCCACTCGAAACCGCGCGGCGTCGGCCAAAGCCACGGCCCTCCGCACGCGGTCCCCACGTTTGCCGGCCGTTTCGATGGGTAGGTCAAAGGAGAGGCCGAGCGTCCAGGGCAATACACCGTCCGGCGCGATGCTGTGGTGCTGGGAAAGAAAGCCGATACTGGGATTGGGGCGTTGACCGGCGGCGATCACCTGCGCGCGGGCTATCTGCCATTTGGCACGCTGGACGGCGAGTTCCGGGCTTTCATAAAGCGCCACCAACACCAAATCATCCAGGCTCCAATGCTGCTTGGGCCAGTGTTTCGGCGCGCGGCCATAATCGGAGAGGAGAAGGCGCAATTTCGGATCGTCAAGGCGGCGTGCCTGAAAGGCGGTGGCGGACCGTTCCGGAGATAGCGGCTGGGGGTGATAGGTGGCACAAGCGCTCAGGAACGACAATAAGAACAATGCCAGGATCGGGCGTTGCAGCCCCCGAATTGCCTTTCCCGTTGCCGCTTTGTGCGCGCTATGGAACGTACCCATCAGACCTCACCCTTTGGAAATATAGCAAGGACGGGCCCCCCCATCGGAGCGGGTGGTTTGCCGTACGCCAAGCCACCCTGGGCGCAATAGCGCGCCGAGTTCGCGAGGATGCCGAAATCCGGGCGACCGAGCGTGAGCATACCAACCTTGTCGAGCCGCCCCATGCTGGCTCTGACGAGTATTTCGAGATACGCGCCTCCTTGACGTCCGGCGGCCACGACGAGTGGCACGACTGGCGCAACCGGCAAGCCGAAGACCCCAGAAGGGTCTGGGGAATCCGGCCAACGGCATATCGTCCGCTGCCATCGCCGTACCGCAACCGCATGTCTCCTCCTGGACGCGAATCGGCGTTGCCATCTGAGGGGCGCGATACCGCTTGCTCCATACATTAGAGGGATCCTTGACTCGGTTAGTTAGGCCAAGCGCTTTTCCAACGCATGCCACTCGTCTTCGAGCACCGCGAGCAGGCGTTCGGGTTGCAGCCGGTAATAGACCATCTTCCCGTCGTTGCGCATCGCGAGCCACCCGTGGTCGCGCAGCAGTTTCAACTGGTGGGAGGTCGCCGCCACGGTCAGCCCGAGCACATGGGCCACGTCGCAGACGCACAGCTCACCCTGCTCGAGCATTCGCAGGATTTTGAGCCGCGTGACGTTGCCAAGTAGCTTGTACATCTCCGCGCGTTGCGGCAGCAACGGTAGCTCCTTGGCGAGCATGGCCTTGAGCCGGGCGACCTTCTCCTGCTCGAAGCAGGTAATCGCGCACGTGGGGCTGCAATTGGCGCCGCGAGCTAAGATCTTCACATATCACCTCCATTTAGATATTATCGACAATGATATAATAGGTCGCCCGAGGCGAGCAACCGGTCGGGCGCTCGTTCGCGAATCGACGCGGTTTCGCTATTGCCATTCTTCAAGTGTGCGTCGGCCCTCGGTATGCGCGACCAGACGGTGCTCTTACGCCTTCGATCTCAGCACAACCCATTGATCTCGCGGCGGCTAGGGCCTACAGCCATCCGCAAGCACCCCTACGCCTATTGCCGACCGAATGGCTGGTCTCCGCGGACTACGCCCTCGCTTCTGTCAACGATCATGGAAATCAACGTAAATCTGACCCTACGCGTTTTTCGGGCACGGTTATTGCCCTTGCGCGATGGTAGGTCCGGGTCAAGGGCGGACTTAAACCCAGCGCAGCGCACCTTGACGCATTGAAGGTAAGATACACGCCCGTATGGTTATGAGCGCGGCAGTCCGCGCTCATAACCATACGGGTTCTTTTCATAGTCCAAAAAAAACGCGCATTTGCATGATCGTCAACATGGCGTTGATCCATCGCCGAAAGCCGTCCGCTATCAGCGGACGTGTACTTCTGGGTAAAGCCCGCCACGGTCCTCTGGCGGCGCCTGAGCGTGCCGGTCGTGCGGTACTGGGCAATCAAGCGCGTGATCTGCTGCCGCGAGTAGCCGCTGACCTTCATGAGCACGCGAATCACGACCCCTTGGTCAGCCCGGGAGAGGGCGAGATGGCGGAATCGGATGAGGGTTTTTTGTACCCATTCCTAGCGGGCTACCGGGCACCTCAGTACCGAAAAGGCCACCGTCTGGGTGCCGGACACAAACTCGGCCAGCTGATCAAGGGAGGTCAGCTTATCGAGGTTCATCAGGGTCTGCCTCTCCCCATCATGAACAAAACCCGATCCGGGTTCAGACTCATACATGGTCGCCCCCAGTTTGCCAAGCCCTCATTTCACGATGTTAAGAAGGTACGGTATGCAGCCATACATCCGGACTTTTGATGAGGCTTAACGCCCCTGTCCCTGATGGAATTTGCTGAATGGCGTCTCATCATTTCAACGCACTCGAGGTGCTATGAGTCTGTCAGATTAAGCCATTCACGGTCCTACCTGTCTTGCCATCACGTCATGATTGCCTGAAGCAACCGTTGGGAGAGCCTCCTATGTATAACCTGTGTATCTCGGTCCTCGCTTTTATCCCGCTGGTGCGGCTATGCGGCCACCGGCGTTGAGGATGATGCGTAGTTCGGTCGATAGTCGCGCCCGTGGACGAGCAGCGCCCACACCGTGCGCGCGTTCTTGTTCGCGAGCGCCACCGCCGCGACGTTCTTGTGGCGCCGATCGAGCAGTCGCTTCAGCCAAGCGTCCGTTGGGGCCTTACCTGCGGAGACCCGAATCACCGCGCGGGCGCCATGGATAAGGAGTGTCCGCAGGTAGGTGTCACCCCGCTTGCTGATACCGAGCAGGGTGGGCTTGCCACCGCTCGAATGCTGTCGGGGCACAAGCCCGAGCCAGGCGGCGAGTTGGCGGCCATTGGCGAAGTTCTGTGCATCGCCGATCGAGGCCACGAGCGCACTGGCCGTTAGCGGGCCGATGCCGGGGATTTGGGCCACCCTCTGACTCTCGGCATTCTGCCGATGCCACGCCTGGATCTGGGCTTCGAGTTCGTCGACTTGGCGGTCGAGTTCACCTAAGTGGGCCGCCAGCCGTGCGATCAACGGGCGCATAGTGTCGGGCAGGCCGTTCTCGGCATCTTCCAGGATCCGTGGGATCTGCTTAGCGATAGACGCGATGCCTTGGGGGATCACGAGCCCGAACTCCGAGAGCAATCCGCGGATCTGGTTGGCCTGCGCGGTGCGGGCCTTGACGAACCCTTGGCGGGCGCGATGGACCGCGAGGAGCGCCTGGCTCTCCGCCGTTTTTCCTGGCACGAAACGCATGCTGGGACGGGAGACAGCTTCACAGATGGCCTCGGCATCCGCCGCATCGTTCTTGTTGGTCCGCACATAAGGCTTCACGAATTGCGGAGCCATGAGCTTCACTGTGTGTCCGCAAGCGGTCAATTGCCGGGCCCAATGGTGGGCACTGCCACAGGCCTCCATGCCGATCAAGCAGGGCTCTAGATTGGCGAAGAACGTCAGCATTTGATGACGTTTGAGCTGCTTTTTGAGAGTCGCCTTGCCGTGGGCATTGACGCCATGGACGGCAAAGACTGTTTTTGCCAGATCAATCCCGATTGTTGTAATCTTCATTGTCGTCTCCTCTCTAGGGAAGTGACACGTCACACTCTTCACTCTGGCACAGCTGATGCCGTTTAGGGAGGGGGCGACCATCCCATTATTTCCTATTGGACAAGGCTGTACCTTGACGGGCGATGCGCCAGCCTGCGATCATGTGGGGCGTGAGAGTCCGCTCGCTCAAAAACGTCATAACCCCCTTGATCCTGGTCTTCTGGCTAGGGGCGCTCTGGGCGTGCATGGCGCCGCAGGGTCATCACCCGTCTCATGACGGGAAGGCCTGCGCTGTGGTTCACAGCGCCATAGGGCCGCAGACCGTCAGTAAAATCGTCGGTACGTCGGCGGCCCTGCCTATGGTCCTTGCGGTATTCCTCGCGATAGAGAGGATCCTAGTCAGATTTTCGAAACCAGCCACGGCCGCGGTACCGCTCTTGCAGCGACGCCGCCGCAGGCCTGCGCAACCCAACGCCCCACCCGCCCTCGCCTTCGCCTTGTAGATTCCCGGCGCCGTAGTTCGGCGCACCCTGAATCCCATGAGAAGGCCTTATGCGCATCCCTCTTTCTTTGGCGCGCGCGGCAGCGCTCGCCTTCATCTCGGCAATGGGCTTGGCTCCCATCCCAGCTCAGGCCCTGAGTCTCGCGACGGTTGAGAGCCTCGCTATGCAACACAACCCGTCTCTCGCGGCCGCCCGTCAGGGTATCGCGATCGCGCGCGGATTGGCCCGACAGGACCGTCTATGGCCTGATCCGCGATTAAATGTCTCCGGAGGCACTGGCAATGCGCTGGGCAGCCCCGGAGAATTCAGCACCCGTGTCCTACTGACGCAACCCATCCCGTTGACTTCACGCATAGCGCATCACGCGGCCGTTGGCCGATCTGGCGTGCGCGAGGCCTATGCCCGTCTCCAGACCCGCGTCTGGCAAGTCCGTGGTCTCGTGGCGCTTGCCTACGCGCGCTGGCGAAGTGCCACCCGCGCGGTAATCGAGGTCACACACCTGATCACCAGCGAACAGGTGTTGATGCATCTTGTCGCGACGCAGGTGCGTGCCGCCCAGATTTCGCCCGTGGGGGCAAGCGGGGTACAACTCCTCGGCGCCCAGGCGCGATTATTACGTGAGACCTGGCGCACCCGGCGGCACGAAGCGAAGGCGGCGCTCATAGCACTCATCGGCTATCGCCCGCCAAGGCCCTGGTCGGTTCCCAGGCCTTTGCGCTGGCGCGCCCCGGCACTTGCCGTGGCACTCGCCGTGGCACTCGCGCATCGCGCCGACCTGCGGTTGGCCAAGGCCGACCGCCGCTACCGCCAATCTGTGCGCCGCTATCAACGCGCCCGGCGGCTGGGGTGGATGACGATAGGCGCCGGCGTCGCGCTCGACCGGCAGGTTCTGCAAGGCGTTCCCCCACAACCCATCGACCGATCCATCGAATTGAGTGCCTCGCTGCCCTTGCCGTTCTGGAACCGCAACCAGGGCAACCGATCCGCAGCTGCGGCGCAGGTCGTTCAGGCACAGGCGCGCGTGCGAGCATTGCGCTGGCACATTCGCCACACAGTCGCCCGCGACTTCTTCACGCTTCAACGTCTGCAGACGCGCGAGCAAGGCCTTGCGCGTCTGCGGGAGCAAGCGCAGCGCGCGGGCGCGCTGGCGTTGCAAGGCCTGAGGCTGGGTCAAATACACACGGCAAGCACACTCGCGGTGTTTACCGACCAACTCACTCTGACCACAGCGTGGCTTAAGACGTGCGCTTCGATATCGGACACTCGTACGGCCCTACGCATCGCCCTGGGCGGACCCAAGGAGACACCCTGATGAAGATCCCTATCAGCATGATCGCCGTCCTGGCGCTCGTCCTCACCACCGTTCCGGCCCTCGCCCGCCGTTCTCCCATCGTCCACTTGACACCCGCGAACGTGCGCGCGCTCAGACTTAGGCTTACTCCGGTGCGCGTACACACACTCCACGCGTATCGAACTTTCTACGGCGCATTCACATTACCTCCCGGCGCCGAAGCGGTGGTGACGCCGCGGATCCGCGGCCGCGTGACCGCCCTCTATGCGACGATAGGAGACTATGTGCAGCGAGACGCACCGCTTGCACGCGTGCAATCGCTTCTTGTGGGAAACCCGCCTGCGAGCGTTCTGGTCCATGCGCCCATGAGCGGGGTTGTGGACACGAGGCCCGCAATCCTGGGTGAGGCCGTGATCCCAGGCACGCCCCTCTATCGCCTGATCAAGCCCCATCGGCTCTGGCTCAAAGCCTATGTCTATCAAGAGGACATTGCATCCATCCACCTAGGACAGGAGGCGAGCATTCGCGCGCTCGGGGTCACCACGAAGTTGCGCGGGCGCGTCGTCATGATGGCTCCACGTATCGATCCGCGACGCGGTGCACAGACAATATGGCTCTCGCTTGTGTCTACGCCTGCGACGTTGAAACCGGCGCTCTTTGCCCGCGTACGCGTAACGATTGGGACCACCAAGACCGTTGCCGTACCGAAAACGGCCATCGTGAATGTGAACGGCCGACGCGCGGTGTTCGTCGCAGCTGGCCCCGGCCGCTTTCACTACACGCCCCTAGGAGCGGGTATATGCGAGCACGACTATTGCGGGACATCGGGACTTAAAGCGGGCGCGCGCGTCGTCACGCAAGGCAACGCCGAGCTCTATACGTTGTGGCTCACCGGCGGCAAACTCAAGGCGGACAGCTGATGTTCAATTTCCTGATCACGTTATCGCTACGCAGCCGCGCGCTCGTCATCGGGGGTTTCGTCATTCTCGTTGGGGCGGCCCTGCTTGCCTGGCGCAGCATGCCCATAAACGTTTTCCCGGCCTTCGCCACGCCGCGTGTGGTCATAGGCACCACCTTGCCCGGCATGGCGCCGCGCGACATGGAAACGATTGTCACCTATCCTATCGAGACTGCCGTCAGTGGCACGATGGGTATACGCGTGGTCCGCTCGAAGACGACGCTTGGGGTATCGCTCGTGACGGTGGTCTTTCACGCCGGTACCAACATCTACCATGACCGCCAGCTGATTGCCGAACGACTCCAGGACCTGCAGTCACGGCTGCCCGCGGGCATTCACGGACCGGAGATCTTTCCGCTCACGTCGGCCATCGGATGGCTCGTTAAGTACTCACTCACAAGCTCGGTCCTACCGACCCAGGAGCTGCGGACCTTGGCGGACTGGGTGATCCGCCCGCGGCTACTTTCTGTGGGCGGGGTCGCCGACGTGGCCGACATCGGCGGGGCGGTCACGCAATATCAGATCGACCTCGATCCCACCGCCATGCAGGCCTACCGGGTCAGCGTGGGCGAGGTGGCACGCGCCGTGCGCGGGGTGAGCCGCGACCTTCCCGGCGGCATGGTGGAGACACCGGGCCAGGAATTGATCGTGTCAGCGGCGGGCAGGCTTCATGAGAGCGATGCGCTTTCGCGCCTGCGACATACCCTGGTCGCGACGCGTGACGGCCTACCCATAACCCTCGCCCAGGTCGCTCGGGTCCGTCGCTGGCACGCTATACGCCTGGGTGCTGCGGCCTTGGGTCAAGCACCCGCGGTGGTGGGGACCGTCTACAAGGCCTACGGCGCCAGCACCATCACGACCACGCAACACGTACTACACACCTTGCGCGCCGCGCGCCGCGCGCTCCCGCCAAGCGTCACCCTCGACACCCACATTTTCCGGCAGTCGACCTTCATCCATGCCGCCATCCACAACCTGTGGACAGCCTTGTGGCAAGGCGCCCTCATTGTCATCCTTGTGCTGCTCGTGTTCCTCGCCAATTGGCGGGCCTCGTTGGCGACGTTCATGGCGTTGCCGGCCTCGTTCGCGCTCGGGGCGCTGATCCTTTACTTCTTCCACGCCGGCGTGAACGCCATGACCCTCGGGGGCCTGGCGGTGGCCATAGGCGAGGTCGTCGACAACGGCATCATTACCGTGGAAAACACCGTTCGTCGGCTGCGTATCGCCCACCACGACCGGATGACGGGAAAAGCGGTGTCCGGGATGGATACCGCCATCCTTCATGCCATCCGCGAGATACTGAACTCCATTGTCTACGCCACCGCCATCGTGATTTTGGTCTTTCTGCCGGTATTTTTCATGCACGGCATCCCCGGACGCATCTTTTCACCGCTCGGCATAGCCTATCTGGCCACCATGCTCGCCTCGCTGGTCGTGTCCGTGACCCTGGTCCCAGCCCTGTGTTCGCTGCTCTTCAGCCGCCACGGAGAAAAGGCGCTTGGCGCCGAGCGCGAAACAGGCCTCGTCCGCTTCCTTAAGTCCCATTACTTGCGCCTTCTGGAGCGTATTCTACCGCGGACGCGCACCATCGTGATTCTCGCGCTCGTGGCAGTGGCGGCGGCCGGCGTGGGCTTCGCGCGCCTCGGGCGTTCATTTCTACCGCCCTTCCACGAAGGGAACTACATCCTGGTCATGACCGCCCTGCCCGGGACCCCCTGGCGCGAATCGATGCGCCTGGGCGCGGTTGTGCGCCGGGACCTCGCGGCCTTCCCGCAAGTCGTGTCGGTCGACCAGCGCGCCGGTGCTGGGACACTCACGCCCGGGGCGAATACCCCGAACAACTCTGAATTCGACCTGCGCATCGATTTTCACCGCGGTCCACAATCGCCACACGTCCTGCTGGGCGAGATCCGCCGTCGCCTCGGGACGATCCCTGGGGTCGCTTTCAACCTCGGCGAATTCATTGCCCATCGCATCGACGACGTGGAATCGGGTGTGCCGGCGGACGTGGCGGTGAAAATCTACGGGCCACACCTGCGCCGCCTCTATCAGATCGGCAAGGCCGCGAGCCGCGCGGTCGCCCCCATACACGGAATCGTCGATCTGCATCTCGAGCAACAGATCCGTGTCCCCCAGATCGTGGTCACGCCGCGCCGCGGGCGCGACGCTCACTACGGTGTGCCCGCGGGGCGGCTGTTACGCGATGTCAATCTCTACCTGAACGACACGCCCATGGGTCACGTCCTCCACGGCCCGCGGCGGTTTGCGATCACCCTGCGGGTCGCCCGCGGCGCCCGGCGCTCCGCGCACGCCCTACGCCAACTGCCCGTGCGCGCGCCCGCTCTCGGCGCGCGCGCCGTCGTGCCGCTAGCCGAGCTCGCCTCGATCCGGGTGCGCCCAGTTCCTTTCGAGATTCGCCGGGCACACGGACACCGCCTCCTGCTACTCACTTTCGATGTAACCGGGAGGGCGCTGTCTACGGTCGTCCATGAAGTCAAAAAGCGCATGGCGGCGGTACCGTTGCCGCGCGCCTACTTCGTGCGCTACGGTGGGACTTTTCGCAGCCAGCAGCGCGCCAATACCACGCTCTGGCGGCTCGGGCTGCTCGCCATCATCCTTTCGGCACTGCTCCTCCAGAAAGCGTTCGGGTCGCTGCGCGACGCCTTGCTCGTGCTTGTCAATCTACCGTTGGCCATGGTCGGAGGGGTGGCGGCGCTGCTTTTGACGGGGTCGACGCTCAGTACCGCCGCCGTCATCGGATTCATCGCGCTCTTTGGCATCACGGCACGCAACGGGATCATCCTTATAAGCCACTACAAAGACCTCGAGGCCGATGGTCGGTCGGTCGACGAAGTGGTGAGGGAGGGTACGCTCGACCGCCTCATACCCATTCTCATGACTTCGATCACGCCAGCTCTCGCCTTATTGCCACTCTTGTGGGGATCACCGGTCGGCAAGGAGCTTGAGCGCCCGCTGGCCTTTGTCGTACTCGGCGGCCTCGTGACCTCTACTGTGCTCAATCTGGTCGTCATCCCGAGCGTCTACCGCGCCTTGCGTCGACATGACCAGACTCGCGTGCGGGGCGCCACGCTTTGACGCACCGGACGTATCGAGGAGAAAGTGGGACCCCATCGGCTCCGGAGGCACGCCCTCGAGGTTCGCCTCTGGTACGCCGTAGGCCGGGAAATCGCGAATCACGGCGGCCTGATGATTGCCCGTCTGACACGCCGCTTTGGAGGCGTCATCGGCGTTGCGGTTAACCACAGCGTCTTAAATAATGCAGCATAATCTTCGCAACACTGCGTTCGGCCGACGCCACTGGTCGAAACACGTGTTGACGGCCTTCAAGACGTCGGGAAGCGTTGCGAAGGTGCGGTTGTGCGTCGCGAGGCGCCGCGTCAGCTTCCAAACCCGCTCGATAGGGGCGAGTTACGGACTGTAGGGTGGTAAGAACAGCAGCCGCAGGTGTCGGGTATGGCGACGTAGAAAAGGGGCCAGGAGTTTGGCGTGATGATAGCGGGCCTTGTCGAGTACGAGAATCATGCGCCGTCCGGGGGTTTGTTGGCGCAGCAGTCGCCTGAGGAAACTCCGGAAGGTCGTGGCATTGAAGAGGGGGCATGTCATGCGCACGAACTGACCGGTGCTCAAACTGACGGCGCCGAAGCAAGATACGGATTTACGGGTCGGGGCATGCTGCCGTATGAGGTCCTTGATTGATTTCCGGGGATACCCACATGCGGCAACGCGAGCCCTGTTACTGGAAGTGACATTCATCCAGGCTCCCCAGTGCGACGTCGGCGCGGCGAGCCAGGCGCCGGAGTTTTTTCTGTTGAGACTTTCAGCGGATCGGACGGGGCGACTTGGAAACGCGGCTTGCGGAGGCGGAAGCCCTCGCGCCGGAACAATCGTTGGCATTGCCGCACCCCCAGATCCACCCCGTATCGGCGACGCAGATGTTCCGATAAGACCGGACCGTCCCAGAGTGTGGCGGGTAAGCCGAAGTCACGCGGGGTCTTGCGCAGATCGCCCTGCAACCGGCGCCAATCCTTCGCCTCTAGCGTGCGCGGTCGGCGCGCTCGCTCGCCTTCGCGCAAGGCGTCTAGGCCACCTTGCTCAAAGCGGCTCACTCAGCGCTGCACGGTCGTGCCGTTCTCGCCAAACAACTCTGCGACTTCTCGGCAGGATTGACCAGCAGCAATCCATGCAATCGATGATCGTAACGCGATTCCTCGCTACGCCCAATCTCTTGCTGAATCGCTATTCGCATGACCTCAGCATCCGCAATCTGCAATTTCCGCATCGTCTCTCTCCCGTAGAAAGGAACGGTGCAATGATAGGATAATGCTGCATTATTTATGTCGTCGTGTTTAGAACGTTTCTCGTTTAAATTCCGTAACCGGGAACCACTAAAGCAATAAAGCCATCCGCCCTGAATATGCAACATATCTTCTTACGACCGGACAGGCGCATACAGGATACAGTAGCCCATAGGGCGGATTTGTCCTTGCACAAGCTGGCAGGTCCCATCTTTCATCATTCCTGGGCCCATGTTGCCCATCATCCCTGAACCCATCATTCCGTGTCCCGCAACACCGCCCAGGGGAATGAAGTGTTGGCACATCCCGCACATTTTGCCATCAAGGGGATGGTCCTGGTAATGGACGACTGCCTTGGCGATTTTTGGTGAAGTAGTGGCTAAGGCTTTAGATGACTCCATAAATGGGGACACGACCACCGCCGAGGCGATAACGACGGCTTTTTTTAGCCATTGATGGCGCGAAACGAATGTAGTTTTACGCATAAAATCTCCTTTAGTTGAGATAGGGGTTGATCCGACATATTGCGACAATTTGCATTAATGCCCCGTTGATAGCGGTGCGTGTCAAGGCAGTTGCCGCCTGAGTCATGCGATGTTGCGTTTTTCGGTTAAGGGATCGACGGTCACGTTGATCGCTGACTTTCGCTCCGGGTTTAAGGTGACCACCGCTATCGGCGACCAGTTGCGGGTGGGCCCCGACCAGCGACGCGGATGTCGTGCCTTGGCCTCCTGGTAGAGGGCATGACGGGCGGCCAGGATGGCGACGTCTTCTCCCGCATGGCGCTCAGCCGGGCTCACATAACGGATGCCACTGTGGGCATGGTCATGGTTATACCAATGCACGAAGGCGTGCGCCCAACTCCGTGCGGCCTCGAGATCCGCAAAGCCCCGCTCCGGGAACTCCGGCCGGTATTTGGCGGTGCGAAAGAGCGATTCCACGAAGGCGTTGTCGTCGCTGACGCGAGGCCGTGAGTAGGAGGGCTTTACGCCAAGCCAATGGAGCATGGCGAGCACCGTAGTGGCCTTCAAGGTGGCGCCGTTGTCGCCGTGGAGCACGGGCTTTTCGTGAAGACCGTGGATTCCTTCGGCGAGAGCGGTGCGTCGCGCTAGGTGGGCGGCATGGTCGGCGTCATCGGTGTCGGCGACCGTGGTGCCCACGATCTTGCGGCTATAGAGGTCGAGGATCAGGTAGAGAAAAAACCAGCGTCCCGCGACCTCGGCCGGCAGATACGTCATGTCCCAACACCAGACCTGGCGGGGGCCGGTGGCCACATGGGTGGTCGGGGGACGCGAAGGCCGGGGGTCTTCGCTCGGCCTCGGTGGTGCGTCTGGCCTGCCGATCGCAAGATCCGGCTGAAGGTGGACTCGCTCGCCAGATACACGCCCTCGTCGGCGAGTGTGGGCACGATACGCGCAGGCGGCATGGCCGCAAAGCGCGGTTCATTGGTGACGTTAAGGATCCTGGCCCGTTCGGCCTCGGACAGGGCGTGGGCCGGTGTTTTGTGCGCCGCCTCCGGACGTCGGTCTCCGTGCGTGAGGCCTGAGCCCCGCTCCCAACGTTGCAGGGTGCGGATATCAATGCCAGCGAGCGCACAGACGGCGTGCAGACGGGCGCCTTCGGCCTGCGCTTGTCGGATATTCTGGGCTAGAGTTTGGCGATCGTTCAGCGGAATCATTCGTCCGCGCCCTCCCGAAAGATCGCCGAGAGTTTTTTTGAGAGCACCAGCAAGGCCGCGGTCTCCACCAAGGCCTTGTCTTTGCGCCGCATCTCGCGCTCGAGCTCCTGGATGCGCCGTCGATCCTTGCGGGGGTCTCCTCGGGTCTTGCCCGGGCCTCCGCAGGGGTGGCCAATGCCGCGATGGCCTGATCCCGCCAGGCTTCCAAATCCAACGGATACAGGCCCTGTTCCCGACACCAGACGCTTTTAGCCGTCTCATCTAGCGCGGCGGTCGCAATCACGGCCTCCCAACGCGCTACCGCGGTCCAAGTGCGTTCCGTTCTTGGGGCTCCCAAGGCCTCAGCCCGCCAGCGCTCCAAAGTGGCCACTCCTACCCCCAGCTCGTGGGCCACTGTATCCACCGCAGCGCTCTCGGGCGGCAGCAGCCGGGCCACGGCTTGATCCTTCAATCGTTGTGCGTATCGTGCCATCGTTCTCTCACCTCGCCCCCCAGATTAACGATTAATTCGGGCGGCAACTACTGTGACACAGGGGGATAGCCGAGAATCACGCAAACCAACGCCAATCATGAAAAAGCGCCACCCTGCCCGGTTGTATGGGTGCTCAGGGTGCGCGACAACACGGACATGTAAAAGATTGATGCCCGTTTAATTGAGACCTAGTGCCTTGACTGTCTGTTTGTTGGCCTGTCCTGTCGGTTTGAGGCCGTGCGCCACCTGAAACTTCTTCAGCGCGGCCTGTGTCTGTACGCCCATCTTACCGTCCAAGGTGAGGTGGGCATGTTCCTTATGGTTTAAAGTCGCCTGAATCGATCTGACGCGCGCGTTCCCATTCCCATACATACCCATTCTGGCCATAGCGGCACCGTCTGGCGCGCGGTTACCCGTCGTCGCGGGAGTTGGCGGGGCTTGTACCTTCCTATGCGTGTACATACCCATTTTGGTCATGGCGTCACCGTCTGTCCCGGCGCCGCTCTGAGCGAACGCGGTAACGGGAAATACCGCGGCGGCAAGGGCGAATGCCAGAAGGGTATGACGAGCGGTAACTGTTCTCAGAACGGGACTCTTATACATCAGACTTTCTTCTGTTTTATTCATAATATCTTCTCCGTAGTTATGTAGGCGTTCGGTTCCGCGGTGATTTATCCGTGGTGGTTCATCTAGGGCCTCCTCGAGTGATTGCCGATCAACGGGATCGGGGTAAACTTGCGAATCAGTAAAATCGGTTTTGGGTATGAAAGGGCTCCGCGGACTCTCCAGAGGCCCGGTTGCGTTACGGCGGGCCGAGCCAGATACCGACAGATTGGCCACCTTGTGGTTGTCTTACCAAGAAGACAGCAGCTTTTGCCTCGCACCCCTGTCGCTTGCGCCGCACCCAGACCCCAGGGCGGGTCCCCCCCGGGCAAAACTGTCCCCAGAATATGGGTCGGTGGATGCCTCATGGCCGCGGTAACCGCTTTTCGCGCCACCAGCCGTAGGCCGCGGGCAATACCAGCAAACTCAGCAAGGGGGCGGTAATCATGGCACCTAGAAAGGGGGCGGCGATGCGCTTCATAACATCGGCACCAGCGGCGTTGCTCACAAAGATCGGCAGTAGGCCCAGGACGACCACGGTCGCCGTCATTGCGATCGGCCTTAGTCTATGGGTGGCACCTTCGAGTACGGCCTGACGTAGTTTTGCGGCGTCTTGTTGGTAGCCTTCCTGCTGGCGCTGCGCGATCGCCTGATTGACGTAGAGAAGCAGCACGACACCAAACTCAGTCGAGACCCCCGCGGCGGCGATAAAACCGACGACTACCGCAAGCGACATTTTGTAGCCCAAAAGGTAGACGAGCCAGATGCCGCCAACGAGGCCGAAGGGCAGCGTTAAAAGGATGATAGTGGCTTCGATGGCGCCGCCAAACGCCATCATCAGCAGCATGAAGATGATCGCCACGACTACTGGCACGATACGTGTGAGTTCGGCGGCGGTGCGCCGGTAAAAACGATAATCGCCTGACCAGCGGAGAGTGTAGCCGGGAGGCAAACGGACCTTAGCCGCTACGGCTTGTTGTGCGCGGGCCACATAACCGCCGAGCGACACGCCGTGGGTCGCCACTGTGATCACGTCGTACATCTGGCCGCCTTGTGTGTCAATCTCGGTCGGGCCATGACGGCGGATGATACTGGCGACCGCGTCTAAGGGGACAACCGCACCGTGGCCGGTGACGATCGGCAAGGCTCGAAGGGCCGCGACCGACTGGCGAGCCGCACGGGGGTAGCGTAACACGATAGGGTAGCGGGCATAGCCATGGACGGTTGTCCCCACGGTTGTGCCGGCGATAGCGGTATGCACTATCGTGTCAATACCCCGTACTGTGAGGCCATAGCGAGCAGCCTGGATACGGTTGACACGCACCGACAGATAGCGGCCCTCATCGATGCGGTCAGCATAGGCCGAGGTCGTGCCGGGCAGATGTGCCAGTACGTTCTGGATCCGGATGGCGTTTTGCTGGATACCGGCAAGATGGGGCCCAAACACCTTGACTCCGACCGGCGTGCGCACGCCGGTCGAAAGCATATCGACGCGGGCCGCAATCGGCATCGTCCAGTCATTGGCAAGGGCCGGTGTCGTCAAGGCCCGGTTTAATGCGGCCCGCAATCGGCGCACGGTCATGCCCGCGGGCCAGGTGGCGCGCGGCTTCAACCGAACGACGGTCTCGAACATAGACAGTGGCGCAGGATCTGTCGAGGTGTCGGCGCGTCCCGCCTTACCAAAGACCTCACGGACCTCCGGGAAACGGCGGATGATACGGTCGGTACGCTGCAAAAGCGCGGCGGCCTCGCCCACCGAAACATTAGGATTGAGGGTGATCGGCATATACATAAGATCACCCTCGTAAAGCGGCGGCATAAACTCACTACCAATGTGAGTCAGTGGCCACCAAGCCGTGGCGATCACGATGAGTGCGATCCATACCGTCCCCACGCGTCGCCGTAGCGCAAACGCGATGAGCGGCGTAAATACCCGATGAAGAAGCCGATTGACGGGATTACGGTCCTCTACCGGGATGTGTCCGCGGAGCAGGTAACCCATCAGTACCGGCACTAAGGTAATCGAGAGCACCGCCGCTATGCCCATGGCGTAGGATTTTGTGAACGCGAGTGGCCGGAAGAGTCGCCCCTGTTCGCCGTGGAGGGCAAAGATCGGTGTAAACGACACGGCAATGATCAGTAACGAAAAGAACAAAGAGGGACCAACCTCGCGGGCGGCCTCGGCGGTGACCGTCCAGATTTCGCGATCGGGATCCCGCTCACGATGCTTATGCATGTTCTCGATCATAACGATAGCGCCATCGACCATGGCCCCGATCGCTATCGCGATACCCGACAAGGACATGATGTTGGCGTTCAGTCCCTGCGCGGCCATGATACTAAAAGCCGTAAGGATGCCCACCGGCAGGATAGCGATCGCCACCAACGCCGAGCGCAACCGTGACAGGAACAGCAGACAGACGAGAGCCACGACGATCGATTCCTCGAGCAGCTTGGCACGCAAAGTCGCGAGCGTGCGGGTGATGAGGCGCGCACGGTTGTAGGTCGTGACGATATGGACTCCGGGCGGCAAACTGGGGGCCAGTGCCGCCAGTCGTGCGCGAACCTCGTGAATGACTTTGAGCGCGTTGGCGCCGGTGCGAGCAATGACGACGGCACCGACCACTTGCCCGCGGCCGTCAAGATCGGCGACCCCGTAACGCAGTCCCGGACCACGGTGGACACGGGCGATGGCGCCGACATCCAGTGGCACGCCACCCTTACCAACTCGCAATGGCACATGGCGCAGTGCGCGCAGGGAATGGATGTAACCATGAGCCCCGGTCTGTACGAAATCGGCAAGGCCCACATTGTCATCAATGACACCGGCGCCCGTCTGACCGTTAGCGGCGGTCAACGCGTTCAGTACGTGAGCAAGCGTGACACGGTTAACCCACAAAGCCTGGGGATTAACATTGACATCGTAATCGCGATTCATGCCACCGATGGTGGCGACGCTGGCTACCCCCGGCAGTTGTTCAAGTTGGTAGCGCAGGAACCAGTTCTGAAGCGTCGTAAGACGGCCAAGGCTCGGCCCATTCTTATCGACGAGCGCGTATTCGTAGACCCAGCCCAAGCCCGTCGCTGGTGCCCCGAGCGTTGGCACGACCCGCGGCGGCAGTTCGTGGCGCACCTGTCCCAGATACTGTTGGACCAGAGCGCGCGCCGCGTAGAGATTCGTGCCGGAATGGAATATGACATAGACCAGTGATTCGCCGAACATCGAATAGGCGCGCACGGTGCGGGCCTTAGGCACGGCGAGCAGCGCGGTGGCGAGCGGGTAGGTAACCTGTTTTTCAATGACCTCCGGGGAGCGCCCCGGATCATCAGCGCGGACGATGACCTGCACGTTCGACAGATTGGGCAGCGCGTCGACGGGCATATGCATGAACGACCAGAGTCCCCAGACGATGAGGATAAGACCGACAAGGAGCACCGTTTTGCGGTGCGCAAGCGACCAGTCGATGACACGATTAATCATGGTCGCCCTCCGGTTTGCCCAAACGTGCAGCCAGTCCATGAATATGCGAATCGGCATCAAGCAGAAAGAGGCCATGGACGACCACACGCACGCCCTTGTGGAGACCGCTCTGTACGATCACCGTACGCCCTGAAGCGGCGCCCAGCGTGACCCTTTGCAACCGAAAGTGGCCCTTGCCGGTAGCGACGAAGACATAAGCGATACCGGTACCAGTGTGGAGTACCGCCGTACGCGGGATCGTCAGCACTGCCGCGTACGCTCGAGTGCGGACCCGAGCGCGAACATAGAGCCCAGGCCGCAACCATCCCTGGGGATTGGCGAGTCGTGCCCGCACGGTCAACGTGCGCTCCCTGCTATTGATGGTTGGATAGATGTACGTGATGACGCCGCGGGCAGTAGCCCCTTGGACCCGCACGACCACGCCATCCCCCGCGTGGACCCGCCCAGCAGCCGCGGGCGGCAGCGACAGACGCACCCATACCGGTGAAAGTGGCGCGATGGTGATGATGGCCGTCGAGGGCGTGACATAATGTCCGGGGGTAGCACCGATCTTCTCGACTACGCCACCAGCCGGTGCGTATAGGGGCACAGTAGGGGGAACCTGTTCGGTATGCGCCAACTCTCGCCGACTACGCGCGCCCAATCCGAGACGCGCAAGCCGCATCATCACGGCATCTAACAGGTCCGCACCCGCGTGGGCACGATGCAGCATCAAGTAATCGCTCTCGGCGGCGCGCAACGCAGGCGCATAAAGGCGGCCCACGATCGCGCCTGCATGTACCGGGTCGCCCACCGTGTCTGGCGAGAGCTGGCGTAACCAGCCGTCGACACGCGGATTCAGGGCCACCAGCCGATGGCGATCAATAGCAACGACGCCAGGCGCTGTGAGCGTAGGCGTCGCCCGATGCGCACCCACAGTGATCGTACGCACACCATAGCTTTGGCGTAGGCGATGATCCACAGTAAAGCCACCCGTGGCATGCGCGCCTGGGGCATAAACCGGAAGATAGGCCATACCCATACCGTCCTTCATCGGTACGGGTGAATGGATGGCCGGATTCATCGGGCTGCGGTAATACAAAATGCGGCGGGGCTGCGGGGTCGATGCTGGCACCTTGGGCGCGCGTGACGAGATGGTCAGTGTACGCACCAAAACCACGCCGCTCGCGATCACCAGAATGGCAACCAACGCGGCAGTCAACCAGGATCTAGTGCGCATAGAGAGTCTCCGTATGGGTACCAAGATAATCAAGGGTAGCGATCGCACGCGCGCGATCGCTCCGCAACTGCCACGCAGTCACTTCCTCGTTACGCACATCACGTGCATAGCGCAAGGTGCGGGGCAGCGAAATACGGCCGTTGGCGAACGCTATTAGTGCGGCATGAAGGGCGCCGCGGGCCTCTGGCAAACGTTGCGTTTTCAAGAGCCGTAGCCGTGAATCTGCGTCCGTAAGGGCGGCCTCTGCGGCCAAAACTGCCTGCATCAGGGACAGTCGTGCCCTGCTCTCTTGATCGCGAGCGACCTCAAGATCAGCGGCGCGCCGATCAATGCGCTGATCCTCGCGCGCGTTTGGGAAAATCGGCAGGCTCATACTGATCTCGACCGAAAACTGATCGGGGGACTTGGGCCCGTCTGGGTATTCGGGCGCGGTTCGGAAACCGTAGCTTGCACCGATCGCGTAAGTCGGTAAGAGGTCGTGGTGTGCGGCGCGTAAAAACTCGCGCTTCTCTTGTATCACGGCGGCACGCGCCGCCAGCGATGGTGTCTGCCCGATTTCGGCAAGGAGAACCGCAGATGCCGGTGGGCGCGGTAGCCGTGGACGAGCGGATGCGATACGCAGACGCTGCATAGCGAGAAGTTGCATGAGGGTAGCGTGGGTCATGGCGAGCGTTGCTGTCAGGCGCGCGATGTCATCGCGCACGCCGCTCGCGGCGTAGCGGGCCTGCAGGAGATCAGCCAGGGTGCCGTGTCCGTTCTCGTAACGAAACCGCGCGCTGTGCACAATCTCGCGGTAGAGCGCCTGGTTACGGTGCAGAGTGCGTAGGGCCTGACGCCCATAGTAATAGGCACAGAAATTCTGCGTGAGCGTGGCAACGAGCTTGGCACGCGTATCTGCCAACGTAAGACGCGCCGCACGCACGCCCGCATCAAGCCCTAGGCGCGTAAGACGCAGTTTGCCAAACGGCGGAAAGTGCTGGCTTAACCCTACGACGAACGCCGACATGTTGTCATGGGCGAGCGTCGGGTGAGTCACATCCAGATTTTGTGGACCAAAACTAAGCGTTGGGTCCGGCAACGCGGTCTGATAACGGGCCTGCGCGGCACGCGCCGTGATATCGGCACGCGCCGCTAATAGCGCAGGCGCGACCACGAGCAAGCGTGCTCGCGCGGCAGTCAGGGTCAGTGGTACTTGGGCGACGGCCGCGAGTGGCCAAATGACACCCGCAAGGACCAGCAAAAGACGAAAATGAGACATACCGTTTCCTCGGACAAACGACAACGCCCGCCAAGGATCGGCGGGACCGTAAGACCGTGGAAAAGGCTAGATCAGAAGACGCGTAAAACGCAGATAGAGCGGCGGTCCGCGCGCTATGTTCAGATCCGGACGGACTCGCTGTAGTACGGGCAACGTCGGTGCGGAAAATTGAAGGGTCAAGGTGACCGGTAGGGCGGCCCCCGCGCCTAAGGCCCGTAAACCTAGTGTATGACGGCACTGCAGTTGACGGCAGGCATTCAACCCATGCACCGGCGTCTGCTGTCCCATAGACATAGATGCCATACCGGGCATCATCCGGCATGCCCGCGTCATCCGGTGACCGAGGCTGAGTGCTGCCGCCTGGATGGGCCACAGCATGACGAGTGTCAGCCAGGCGGCGAGCATCAGGCGGGCGGGCGCAGCGGATCGCGACATTAAGACTCCTATAGCAATGGCTCGACGTTAGCCCAGGGAAGCCGGACGTGTCAATAGTCAATGCGCCCGATGAGATTTCGATACTTTAAAACGATCACGGCCATTACCGGCACAGTAGAGCCCGCATCGCAGTCAGTGCCGTCTCTGCCACCTCGGGTCGCGCGGTTACCTGACCAGAAGCAAAAGCACCTTCGGGTTCTAGATCGGGGACATGGTAAAGGCGGTGGTGACGACGGGCAAGAAAATCGGCACCTACCTAGGCCGCGTCGCCATCCGCGTTAGTGGCAGTTTCAACATTCAACCCGTAACAGGTTGTGTCCGTCGAGTTGTGCAAATTCCTTTTTTGGTGTGAGGGAGGGTTTCATCAGGCGGCCTGCCTAAGCCGTTCGCGGCGCTGCTCGGCGAGCAACTCCCTGTGAGGTAGCGGTTGTCTTCAAGCCAGGTCTCATGGGTCTTGACACAGAGAGCCCGCACTAGGCGCAAACAGGACTCGGTGTGAGGGAAGGTTCGCACCACCCGGGTACGGCGCTTGATCTCATCGCTCAAGCGCTCCCGCATGTTGGTTGATTTAAGATGCTTGGGGTGGGCCCGGGGGGGGATGGAGTTTGTCAGCAGAGATGTCGTATGGAGTGGATTAGGCAGCCTCCGTTAAGGACTGTAAATTTGCGCGCTCAGGATTGAGTCATACCTCCGTCGGTAAATCCCAGTTGCGGATGTCCTCCGCCAACACACCCCCAAGGCCCAAGACCTCACGAACCGCCGCTATCGGTACAAAGGTGTCGTGAACGAGGTCAAGCGCACCAAGAACCGCCTGAAGTCCCAGGTCCGCAGACGCGTCGAGCATGTCTTCGGCGTCATCAAAGGCGTGTTTCATTTCACCAAGGTCCGCTATCGGGGTCTTGAGAAGAACGCCCATCGGCTGTTTGGTCGCGGTAGGAATGCCGATTCCTCGGCACCCCCCGCACAGATCCGGACAGGCGCTACTAACGCATCCGGCTCCTACCTTGAGTATTTGGCGTCAAAGCGTTGATGGGGATAAGGATGCACAATCTTAGCCTTTGGTATCCAGTGATCCGCGATCTTACCGAAACGTCCCCAGTTCAGTCGCTTGCGTTGACTGCGCCGACAGAGCGCCCGGTACCAACGAAACCGTACCTCGGTGCAGAACAGGCTTAGGGCCGCGCCGTTTAGAGGGACACCATAATAATTCAGATGGCCTTGAACGACGCTCCGAAGCCAGTGGCCCGTGGCACGAACAGGTTGGTGAAGACGCTTTTTCAGCTCTTGGCTTAGCGCCTTGAGCTTTGCCTGTAGGCGATCTCTCCGCGTTTTGCGGTGAATCAAGAAACGTCCCTGACGGCTCACCCCACAGATGTGCGTAAAGCCCAGGAAGTTGAAGGTCTCGGGTTTGCCGAGGCCCCGCTTCCTGTTCTGCTCATGGGCGAACCGACCGAAACGGATCAGCCGGGTCTTGTCGGGATGGACTGCCAGACCGAATTCCTGAAAACGGACTTCCATCTCGCGCCGGAAGCGACTGGCGTCATCCGGGTTTTGAAACCCCACGACGACATCATCGGCATACCGTACCACTACGATCATTCCCCGGGCGTGTCGCTTACGCCATTGCTGCACCCAGAGATCAAAGACGTAGTGCAGATAAACATTTGCCATGAGGGGCGAGACGACCGCCCCTTGCGGGGTACCGATCGTGCCCAGCACTCGATGTCCGTGTTCATCCAGCACGCCGGCCTTCAACCATTGGCGCAGAAGGCGCAAGAGCCGCCTATCCTGGATACGGTGTTGTAGGAATCGGAGCAGCCATCCGTGTTTGACCGTGTCAAAGAATTTACGAATGTCCATGTCCAATATCCAGTTCACCGGCTTACGTTCGATCCCTACGATCAGGGCATCGAGCGCGTCGTGCGGGCCCCGACCGGGACGAAACCCATAAGAGAATCCCAGGAAGTCGGTTTCGTAGATGGCATTGAGAACCGTCACCACCGCCTGCTGGACGATCTTGTCTTCCAGGCAGAGGATGTTCAACGGTCGCTCGCTCCCATCTTCCTTGGGGATCAGGACCCGCCGCGCCGGTTGCGGGCGGTAGGTCCCGTCTTGTACCCTCTGGTGAAGCCGTTCCAGGTTGACTCTTATCTGTGTTTCGTACTCCGTCCACGTGACCCCATCCGCCCCGGCCGCCGCTTGGTGGGACAGGGCCCGAAAGCTCTGCTCCAATAGGTCGACGGTCAGGTGATGCATGAGGCTCGTGAACTGTCGGGCCTTATCTCTCTTTGCTGCCTTGCGCACAGCCAGCAGACGTGACGTAGTGCTACTCCGGTTCTGAGCCCGG
>JAJYPQ010000299.1 GCA_021795255.1 Pseudomonadota bacterium | reverse complement strand
AGGCCGGCTGCCGTGGCGTTGATGACATAATCAAACGGTTTATCGCCGTCTTGGGCCAAGAACACGGTCGCTCGGGGATCGCCCAGGCCGCCCACAAGCGCCCGGGCGCGCTCCGCAGTCCGATTGACAACAACGAGTTCTGCCGCGCCCTCGTCCAAAAGGGGGCCCGCTATACCCCAGGCCGCACCGCCTGCGCCCACCAGCAAGACCCGGCCATCGCGGACCCCCAAGCCGTGGTTATCCACAAGATCCCGAATGAGGCCCACGCCATCGGTGTTATCGCCCACGATCGAGTCCCCGGTCCAAGAGATCGTGTTCACGGCACGCGCTCGCTGGGCACGCAAAGACAAATGCTCGGCAAGGGAAAAGGCCTCGGTTTTAAGGGGAACTGTGATATTGACGCCCAAGCCCCCCTGGGCCTTGAAGGCCTGAAGCGCTAGCGCGAGGCCGCCGGCCCGGACCTCCTGGCGCTCATAGCTCACGGTCCGCCCCACGAGCTCGCCAAACGTGCGATGAATGAGAGGCGACAGACTATGGTCTATGGGACAACCCATGACGGCAAATTGGCTCATAGGACCAGAAGATACCCAACAAAGGCCATATACAAAAGGCCGGCCGCCATCACCTGGCCCGCCCGCATACCGGTCGCCGCCGAAGCCCTCACCCTGAGGTAGGCCACCGCGGCCATCGTCGTGAGCATGCTGATCACAAGCAGCGGACTTGCGCGCCAAGGCGTCAACATGAGGCCCAAGGCCGGCAGCAGGCTCCCCTGAAACACCAAGGCGCCGGTGACGTTACCAAAGGCCAAGGTATCCTGGTGCCGCCGTACCCAGAGAACGCTGTTCACCTTCTCCGGAAGTTCGGTCGCGATCGGCACGATCACCAAGGCAAGGACCAGGACCGGGGCATGCAGTATCTGGCCCAGCCGCTCAATGCCGCCCACGAACAGTTGGGCGCCGACAAGAATCAGGGTTAGGCCCAACGCCAATTGCAGATAACGCAGGCCTGGCAGCCACCGCAAACGCAAGCGCGCGAGCCAAAGCACCGTGCCGGCCGTCATGCCGTGACCGCGCCCCACGAGCCCGGACGAGGCCCGTACCGTCGCCCGCGCATAGCCCCCGTAGCCCGCCACGAGAACCGCCGCCAACAAATACCGCAGGGGGCCGCGCGGCAAAAATAGACCCAAAAACGCCAACCCGAAGAGTGCCAGAAACCAATCGAGGTCCCGGATGAGCCCGCTCGGCTCTGGCATAAGGCGTCCCCCAAAACCACGGCCGAGGACCGCCGTGAGCCCGACTACACTGATCGTCAGCGTAGACAACATAAGGGGCGCCCCCAACACCGCTCCGACTGCCACATGCGCCCCGCCTCCGGCCTGGAACGAAGCCAGAACGGGAACGGCCGTTTCCGGCAAGGCCGTCCCCACGGCCGCCAAGAGCGAAGCTGTGACGCCCTCGGAAACTCCGAACACCATGCCCACATGCTCGATCGCGTTCGTAAAGAATTCCGAGCCCACCAAAATAATGGGGAGAGCGACGAATAGGACTATCAGCGCGGCCACCAAAGGCCCTTCAGTGCGGGGCGTCTAGCGCCTTCTCCATTCCGGGCGGTATCGTTTCTGCGAACGAGCCGCGCGTGCTGATGCCG
The DNA here is from genome assembly GCA_021795255.1 of Pseudomonadota bacterium. The sequence continues at coordinate 3,913 of JAJYPQ010000299.1, read as the reverse complement.
GCAAGCCAGCGGGCGAGACGCGGATGGCTCGCTCGCCAGTCGTGAGGGTAACGGAAATCAATATACTCAAGCGCGAGCCCTAAACCGAGGTCGGCGAGACTAAACCGTGGCCCTACGAGATAGGCCGGGCCCTTCTCGGCCTGGTCGGCCCAGGCGATAGAACGGCTTATCTTCTCCTCCTGACGCGCAATAAAGGCCTTCGACTGCTGGTTCTCGGGCCGCCTCGCCTCGATCAATCGAGCCACCACCGCGTCGACGATGCCGGAGCCAAGCGTGTGCCAGAGCAGGACATCGAGGCGTGCCGGGCCCTCGGGGATGAGCCGCTCCCCGCCCAGGCCGTCGATGTACTCCACGATCAACGCCGAATCAAACAGCACCCGGCCCTCATCGGTCTCCAAGACCGGCACCTTACCCAGGGGGTTTAGGCTCGCGATCCGATTGCCCGGGTCCGAGGGCGCCTCTTGTACCCATTCAAAGCGGATGTTCTTTTCCCGTAGGGCAATTCGAACCTTGCGCACATAAGGCGACGTTGCGTGACCGTAGAGTTTCACAGTGTTCTCCCGAGATAAGCGACGACAAGCCCCACGAAGACGCTGCCGCCAAACCAGTTATTGTTCAGAAACGCCCGAAAGCAGTCCTCGGGCCGTCGCGCCCATAACAACTTTTGTTCATACAGGGCAAAGCCCAGGGCCGCCAAGAGGCCCAGGTCGTAGGCGATGCCAAGACCCGCCAGGACACCGACCTCATAAAGAAGGACGAGGGCCGCAGCATGGTTGCACGCCACCATTATACGGTCCCACCGTCCAAAAAGGATGGCGGTCGAGCGCACGCCGATCTTCTCGTCGTCGTGCCGATCCGCCATGGCATAGGCGGTGTCATAAGCCACGGTCCAAAACACGTTGGCGACAAAGAGGATCCAGGCCTCGAGCGGCACGCGATCGCTTTCCGCGGCATAAGCCATGGGGATGCCCCAACCGAACGCCAGGCCGAGATAGATCTGAGGAAGGTGCGTAAACCGTTTGAGGAACGGATAGGAGACCGCCAGAGCCACGGCGATAACCGCGAGTTCTCTTGTGAGGGTATTCAGCCACAGGGCGAGCGAAGCGGCCAGAACACACAACACCGCAAAGAGCGAAAGGGCCTCACGAGGGGTCACTTCGCCGGTCGCAAGCGGACGGTCCTTGGTGCGCCACACATGGCCGTCGAAATCGCGATCAGCATAGTCGTTGATAACGCAGCCAGCCGAACGCATGAGCACAACCCCCGCGACAAACACCGCCACAAGAACCGGCACCGGGTGGCCTTGACGCGCCAGCCAAAGCGCCCAAAGCGTCGGCCAAAGGAGCAGGAGGCTCCCTATCGGCCGATGGAGGCGCATGAGCCGCCAGTAAGCGCGAAAACGAGCGGTGGGCATGTTCTTAATCTATAGTCCTCGGCAAATCATGTTTTCTCTAAGACCCGGATCCTGGAGCCGCCATTGGGCTAGGGGGATGGCATCCAACATCCTTGGCACGACACGCTCCATCGTCTAGATCGCTTTGCGGTAATGCGCAAGCTTATGTCTTTGGGGCCCGTGGACCCAAGACCGGGTGATTATCCCCGAACAGTAGCTATCTATGGAAGCGGGGGCAGCGGGCAAAATCGTTTGGGGGCGAGATTCCCGCACACCCCTATAGCGGGGCCTTAAATCAGCTAGACTTTTTGAGAGAGGCGTTTCTTTGGTGTCGCAAAACGGTCGTAGGGGCCAGACTGACGCCCGACCGAAACCAAATATGAGGGTGAGGGGGTTAGGTAATTATGGGTCATGAAAACACCTCATTTGGACAACCGACGGACGCACCGGTAGACATTGCGAGCTGGAAGGTTGACGAGACATTTGCAGTCTACCCTGAGGGAGCGCGCGACAAGGGCCTATTGTATTCGCCGGATCCATCGCCCTATCGGTTTTTGGTAGCAAACCATCGTTATCTCTTTAAGCGCGCCTTTCGGCGCTATCCCGATCAGTTCTGGGCGGAGATCATCGCCTATCGCATCGGTTCTAATCTGGGTGTCTCGATTCCCCCCACATTCGTGGCATGGCATAGCGGTACAGGAGTGTGCGGCGCCCTGAGCGAGTGGTTCCTTGCTTACCCCGGGAAGCCCATCGAGCGTTATGTTCCCGGCGGCGACATATTGACCAGTATGTTTGGAGATTACGATCGCAAGCGCGGGCGGCAGCATAATTTCGAGGCGATTGAGCGGTACCTGACCGTTATGGAGAATAACGGAACCTTAAAGGGTTGCTGGCGTGGCTGGTGGTGCGATACGCTGCTCTCCGACGCGCTTATCGGAAATACTGATCGCCATCATGATAATTGGGGGCTGCTGTGGTCGACCGAAAACAGTGCCAGGATGGCGCCAGTCTTCGATAACGGAACCAGCCTCGGCCACGAAATTTTCCCATGTAAAATGCCAACCTTCAGCGATGACAAGCGTCTGCACGATTACATGAGTCGCGGCTGTCACCACATGCGCGGACATGTAAGAGACGAAAGACGGATATCTCACGAGGCCTCGATACAGTATCTCCTTGGACGGTGGCCGGACATGCGCGGCCATATCGAGAATCGGCTTGCTGGCTTTGATGATGCAAACATAAGGTCTATCATCACGGGCATGACACAATTCGTGATTCCGATCCCCTTGAGCGCCGCGCGGGCGGAGTTTGTCGTGCGCCTCACTACAGCGCGCTACCGCGCACTTATTCGCACATTGACTGGATAAGCCTATGCACTTCATTGAGCATACGTTTTCCCCGACACGCCTTTTGCTCGTCTGGCAGGCGCCGGAGGGCGTTGAGCGTGACCACATCCCCTGCGTTATCGGTGAACTGCGAAATCGGGACGGTGCGGTGTCTTTTCGTTACCTGACAGACAGCAGCGATTTCCGCCGGGCCGTTAGTCTCGGTTTTGTCTGTTATCCGGCATTCCGTAAGCTTCACGCAGAGGAATATACGGGCGGGGTGATGGACTCGTTCTTGCGGCGGCTGCCACCCCGCTCGCGCGGAGATTTCACGCAATTTCTCGAACAGTGGCGACTTCCGGCCACGGCGAACACCGTATCCGATTTTGCACTACTGGCCTACACTGGCGCCAAACTCCCATCGGACGGTTTTTCCGTGGTCTGGCCGCTAGATGAGGTGACGTCCCCGGGCGAGGTCTTGCTGGAGGTTGCCGGATTCCGCTATCAGAATATCGGCCTCAGTGCCGTAACGGTCGATGCGCCGGTAGGTTTCGTTTTGGAACCCGAAAATGCCTACGATGACAAGGCGATCCGAATGGAGGTGGCTCGGCGGCCAATCGGCTACGTCAAGCGCTCGCAGCGCGACGCCGTGGCCAATTGGTTGGTTCATTACCATGTCGAGGCATTTGTCGAGCGGATTAACGGGACACCAGAACGGCCCGTTATCTATGTCTTCTGCCGTTTGGCCGAGCGCGATCTTCTCACTTTGCCGCACGTGACAGCGGGATAGGAGCTAGTACATGAGTTGTGGCCGCGCTCTGCTCGCCACCCCTTGCAGGTGAACTGTGCCCGGAGTTCGCCCGCAAGCGGGCTCGCCTTATCCCCCACCCCTCCTGTCCTGAAAGCCCACCACGCCAAAAAGTGCGGTGTCAGTTTACCGCGTTCTGCCAGCACGGCAGGCCAGGGACACAAACCCAGCGGCCGCTGAACGGCCCGACACTACGCTTGGCCAAGTTCGTGGCGCTCGCGTAACCAGCGTCGACGCAGGCCCAACAAGCGCTCCGGTTCGCTGCGTATAAGCTCTTGGGCGAGCCGCGAGGCCTCCGGCAACAAGTCCTCGTCGCGAATGAGATCGGCGACCCGAAACCCCGGCAAACCGGTCTGGCGAGACCCGAAGATCTCGCCCGCCCCG
>JAJYPQ010000298.1 GCA_021795255.1 Pseudomonadota bacterium | reverse complement strand
TGCTGCACCGGGACAAGGAAAAAGGCAAGCGCTTTATCATAGATGGCCAGCAGCGCCTCACGGCGCTTTCTATATTGCACCACCATTTGACGGGCGCTTTGCCTCAGGGTTGTGCCATGAAGTACTCGCCGCAGTCTGAGCCCCGCATCCGGGCAGCCGCCAAGTTATATGAGGAAAAGGCGCAGGATCTCAAGCCAGACTTGGCCCGGATAGAATTCACGGTGATTTCCGTAGACCTTGTCGACCAGGCTTTTATTTTCTTTGACACCCAGAACTCTCGCGGTGTCCCCCTTGACGCCACTGATCTCCTCAAAGCCTTCCACCTTCGCGAGATGCCTTCCGACTGTAGACGGCAGACGGCGTGCGCCACGCTCTGGGAGGAGGCACAAAAAGGAAGCTCTATCTTGCCCCGACAGCAAGGCTTTATGTCCTCGCTCTTTACGCACTTCTTATGGCGAGCCCGTCGCTGGACGGCACAAGAGGCGCCCGCCAGTACACGCGACGCGCTACTCAAGGAGTTCGGAAAGGGTACTTGGAAGGCTGATGGCGATCCGAACCGCGTCCCGCTTTACGGCACATCAAGCGGAGGTCGCGCCTATGAGGCGACGCTGGATGATGAAGACAGACCCACTGTATTCGCAATCACAATCAAAGAGACGGTAGGATCTGATATTGTAGGCCTCCCCTTCGCGCTCCGGCAGCCGCTACAAAGAGGTCTGGGGTTTTTTCTTTATACGGCGAAATACGCATATCTGGTGCAACGCTTATTCGCAGAGCCAGGATCTGCCGGGCACATTGCCAAAGCCCGCGAGGTCTACGATAAGATAATGGAACGGAATTCACCTTACCTGCGCGAAATATATCTGCTGGCAATGCTTATGTACGTCGATCGGTTTGGCGACAATCAGCTATATGAATATGCGCTATGGCTGGAGCACGCGCTAGGTGCGGTGCGCCTTGAGTATGCGCGCGTTAATCAGGAAACCGCCAAGAGGTTTTTTGTCGGGCGGGAGCCAAGCCTCATGAACACCCTGGCCGGCGCTTTTGCGTCCCGCCAGGTCATAGAAGTCCTCAAAACACCGTCGTATGCCCGTCCAGAGGTCTACGCGGGGAAGAATAGTGCGCTGGACGAACAGAGGCGTGGGGGAGTCCATGAGTCCTATAAATATGCCGTGCAGCAGTATTTTGGAAAGCCGGAAATGGCGATCGCCAAGAAAGTGGAATGGATACGGGAGCAGCTAGGGCAATGTTCATGAAGACGACATCGCGATTATTTTCACTAGAAGATATTGTCTGCAAGGACCCCTTTTGGGTTTTTACCATTCCCTTGTATCAGAGGCCCTACGTGTGGGGCGATGAGCAGATTCGGGTGCTGTTGGAGGATATACGGCGGGCTTTTGAGGATGATGACGACGTGTTGTTTCTCGGAAACATCCTTCTGATCGAACGCGAAGCAGACTCAGTTCAAACCGGGAGAGAATCGGTTCGTTGCTTTGAGGTCGTCGATGGTCAGCAACGGCTGACCACTCTGTGGTTGTTGTGTCATGTGTGGCGCCACGATCTGGAGGGGTTTCTTCGCGTGAATGCTGCAGGAGGAACAATCCTGCGCCTCACATTTGCAATCCGCGACGATATCAAGCGATTTTTCGAGTCGCTTAGCCAACAGGCGGACAAAACCGAGTTTTCGGACAAGGAGGTTGTCGGTCGTATGCTGGGGGTTATCGACCGGGCGAAGGCCATTGCTCCCGATCCTGGTTTGGGCGAGGTCGGGGCCGCGTGTGCGAAAACGCGCCGCAGGCTCGCGGAGTATGTGTTTCGCCGCGTGAAGTTCGTTGTTACCGTAGTTCCCCAACAAACTGACCTGAACAAGCTCTTCGAGGTCATCAATAGTCGTGGTGAGCAATTGCAGCATCACGAGATCCTAAAGGCTCGCATGCTGGCGGGACTGCCGGATCCAGAGCGGGCGAGCTATGGGGCCGTTTGGGACATGTGCGCCGACATGGATAGCTACTGGGAGGATGTGCTCGCTAAACGCACGGCCCAAACGAAAGAAAAAATCGCGGAACTGTGTGATGGGAATCTGTTTCTCAGTGCCCCCGCCGTGCGCGAGTTGCTCGGGAAGAGCGGGGAAGGAAGGGGCGCTCTTCGTTCCCTGAAGGAAATATTGGTCAACGCGGATGGATGCCCATCGGACGTAAGAGCAAACGAGACATCGGGGGAAAGATCGCGCAGCAGGGGAGAGAGTGAGAATGATGAACAAGTCCAGAGCATTTTAGACTTCCCCAGATTTTTGCTGCATGTTCTGCGCATCTGGCTGTGGGAACGAGGCAAACCTGACCTGCAACATGTGGCGGACCGGAAGCTTCTAGCATTGTTTGGGGAGCATTTCTTTCCCGACAAGCCACCCGAGGACGACATCCGCTCATTCATTGATCTCCTCTGGCGTCTGCGAGTGCTGTGGGATCAATACTTCATTAAGCGGGTCACTCAGGAAAAGGGTGCCCATCTCATCAAGAAGCTCTCGAGCCACAAGAACCGCGCGCTGGCTCTCGATCGCATGGAAGAGCCTGAGGCCTACCGTCCACTCTCCCTGTTGCAAAGCATGCTCTACCACTCACAGGACATCACCACACAGTACTGGGTCACACCTCTCCTTGGGTATCTCCATCAAAATGACGAAGCGGGCACGATGGCGGTTTTTGAATATTTACGCCGCCTCGATAATAGCCTCTTCGGTACCTCCGATGGGCGGACGCTCGCGCAGCGGACCCGCGCCATTATGGACAATGTCTGGCCGTGTGTTGAATTGGCGCTGGAAAAAACCATTGCGCCCGAGGAGCCACTCGGGGTGGCCTTCCCCCATTACTGGTTTTACAAGCTGGAATTTGTTCTCTGGTACGAGTGGTGGTTGGGAGATCGGAAGGGCGAGCCAACCGGGAAAGACTACCGCATGACGGCGAAGAACTCGGTGGAGCATATATCGCCACGAACTCCGCAAGAGACGGACACAAACCGCGTCGCCAAGGCGCTCGACTGCTTTGGCAACCTAGCCCTGGTCTCGCGTAGCATCAATTCTGAGTACGGTAATTTGCCATTTACCGAAAAAAAGGCGCGTTTTATAAACAGAAACCAAGGGCGAGTAGATTCTCTGAAGATGGCGCTCATATACCAACACACCGAATGGAATGATGACCTAGCCTTCGCGCATCAGAATGATATGATCCGGCGGTTGCAAGCCTATTATGAGATAGATGCGCGCATTTAGGCCATAAGAACGGCAAAACGCCAAGTAGTCCGCGAAACCACGGCGACCATTATGTTATTGACATACGCGTAACGCGCATCTTCCCAAAGTCCACCTGAGTGCGCCATTCGGAGTCGGAGGACGGCAAGGTGGCCTGGGAGAGCAATCGACCCATGCAGATGCGCCGCGTACTTCCCGTGTTGTGGCAGAGCGTCTTGGCATTTTTGCATGGAATGTGAGATAGGAACAACAAGAATAGGAAGGTTTGTGGTGTCGAAGAGCACCATTGCACTCGCGGTAAGGGGCATGATCGTGGTAACGTGCGACGTCATATAGATATTCTCGAATAAGCTGTCGGATGCCTGGCGTCCATGTTGTGTCCGATGTGGGGGCCTGCGGGCAAGTCGAAACGACTGCCTGGTGGCTCGTAGTGGGCGGCGAAAGGCGGCCATTGCGACACTCCTTAGAGCGTTCCACCGGCGATGGCAGCGCTCTCTCCGGGCAGTAATGAATGAGCGTTCGTGGCGTGGCGCATAATGGGAATATATCATGGGGTGAGGTCCGTTTGTAGTGTCGAAATATTCTGGAAAGGCGAGTACATGGTGGCCAATGAAAAGTGGCCAAGAAAATGTAATCGGGAAAGTGGGGGAGAGAATGTCTGCAAATATACAGCGCAACATTGGCGTTATGAGCGCGGGGGCGCAACGAACTGCATTGATCGCCGCACTCAAGCACAAGTTCGGCGACGTCCGAACCGAATGCCGAAATCTGCCATGGCTCACGGTGCCCGATATGGAAAGGATGAACGGATCACTCAAGCGCGTCTTTAATGCGCTTGTGCGCCACCGCGGCTACACGGAATTTGCGACCCCGGGACACAAGCTCGCTTGCGATATCGTCATTCCCGCTCGGAAACTGATCATAGAGTACGATGGACGCTAACATTTCACGGCTCCCCGTGCCATCGCGCTGAAGTGCTACCCGGCGGGCGCCATGGTTGGCTTCAGCCGGTCGGAGTGGATCGAGTATTGTGAGGCGATCTATGCGCACGACAACGCCCCGGCGTTCCGAGACGAACAGCGAGCCTTCTATGACAGCGCGCGCGACCTGTTGGCTTCCGCCAGTGGGTATCGCGTCGTTAGGATAAAAGACGGAGCCCTAGACTGGACAAGCTGCGACACAAACACCGAGATCTCCAAGCTGTGCGGATCTTCGGCCGCGAAGGGACTGCAGATAGGTGCTCGAGGCTCCGCGGCACGAGCAGTCCCGCAGGTGGATCAAGGTGCGGGCCTCGTAACCGTCTGTATCCAAGGTAGGCTCGTACAAAGGGATCACACAAACACGCGACGTCTTGCGTGGCTAACCTCTCTGATCGAGGAGATGGATAAGACGTGGAGGGGATTGGATGCGGTCGTCTTTCCTGGAGGATTCCTTTGGATCAGGACATGTATCGGAGACCTCGACTACGCGGGCCGGGCAAAGGCACTGAGGAGTGCCGGTTTTGTTGACCAGATTAAAGACGCGGTCGGTGGGATCAAGAACTCACCCGGCGCAAAAAGAACTTGCGGAAAGCTTCTTCTGGGTGCGGCTGTGGACGCAAAAGGATCTGCTGGAACTACTGTTTGCTCATTATGACCACCTTGATGAGGACTGGAAGGCCGAATTGCCATTGAAGAGGATGTGGACGGTGGCAATACAGGAATGATGGCTTGCTCTGAGTGTCTGGCATATGGGTTACTCGGTTTGCACAGTACCCTGATTACAGGGCGGGGCCCTGGACCGCGACAATGGTGTGGGTCGGAATGGCTTTTGATGTGCCCCCTACCGAGAGGTTTCTTGGGATCATAACGCTTGAATATAGAGCGCGCAGCGAGGCCTCGTCCGTTTGTCAGATCACTATGGCGCGCCATCATTAATCAGGTCAGCGCGGGCACGGGGCACTGAAAAGCCTTTCTCGAGTGTCGCCAGAGCAGGCGGACGAATCGGCGGGGCGATAACGTCCATGTGCATGACGCGATAAGGTCGAGTCCACGAACGAGCAGCGGCGAGATGACAGGGATATTGTGCAGAGATAAATGTTCGGATCATGGGATCCGTATCACACGGTACTTTCTGTGTTCCGGTCGCGTTTAGGAATATGCAATAGTCACGTAATATGCGCGTTCCATACTTTGTCCGGTGTCGTTACATGATTCCGTATAAGGGAGGGAGTCGTGAACACCGATTTCTATCGTTACCACGTTGCGCGCGCCCTGTTTCTTGCCGGCATCATCAGCGACCCCGTCTTGGCGCACGCCGCGCTATCGGTCACCGGCAAGCCTGGTGTGCAGAGCGTCGGCAGTC
>JAJYPQ010000297.1 GCA_021795255.1 Pseudomonadota bacterium | reverse complement strand
AGGCATCCATGCCGCTCACGAAGGCCTCTTTCTTCAAGTCCCAGACGAGCGGTTGGTCGTTCTCATCGCGATAGATAAGGCCATCGCCCTTCTCTCCGGGGCTCTGGACGACCAGAAAGGCCGAATTCGTGTAGCGAATCAGAAAGTCCCAATCGAAAAGTTCGCGGGACAGAAGAACATGGATCATGGACAGCGCGAGCATGGCATCCGTGCCCGGGCGAATAGGTACCCACTCGTCGGCTACGGCCTGATAGCCGGTACGAGCCGGATTGATGCCAACGAACTTTCCGCCGCGGCTCTTTAACTTCTCAATGCCGATCTTCATCGGGTTTGAATTATGGTCTTCGGCGACACCCCAGAGCATGAAGTATTTGGTGCGGTCCCAGTCCGGATCGCCGAATTCCCAAAACGCAAAACCCAAGGTATAAAGGCCGGCGGCCGCCATGTTCACCGAGCAAAAGCCGCCATGGGCCGACCAGTTCAAGGTCCCGAATTGCTGAGCCCAGAGTCGCGACAAGGCCTGCATTTGGTCGCGACCGGTAAAAAAGGCTAGTTTGTTGGGATCGGTGGCGCGGATGTGTTCCAATCGCTTAGTGAGCATGTCCAGAGCTTCGTCCCACGAGATCTCGACGAACTCTCCGGCCCCGCGCTCGGTGCCGGGCTTACGCATAAGCGGATTGTGCAAGCGAGCCGGGGAGCACTGCTTCATGATGCCCGCCGACCCCTTGGCGCAGAGCACCCCTTTATTGATAGGGTGGTTGCGATTACCCTGAATGAATCGGACTTGGTTGTCTTCTATGGTGACTTTTATTCCACAGCGGCACGCACACATATAGCACGTGGAGTACTTGATCTCTTGCTTGCTGTGGTCCTCGGTTTTCGGGGTTGCGGCCATAGGACTTTCTCGCTTGAGTAAGATACAGATTGACGTAAAGTCTAAGCTCTTACTGATTTTGCGCTACTGAATTGTTTTGATAGCGGAATAAGGAGATCGTAATTATTCCGAGATGTTATGGCGGATATTTCGAGAATTTATAGCTCGTATCGGCCACTGTTCTCTGGGTCAACACGAGAAGGAGAAGACTATGCAATGGATCCGCTACAAGACCTCCGCCCAGCGCCGCCCGCGACTGGCTGTGCGCACTGAGGCCGGGACCTACGACTTGCAAGCGAGCTACGAACGTTACCGACAAGCGGGCGAGCCCGCCGTGCGAGGTCTATCCGCAGCGCTTCAGACCGCAAGTCTGCGCGCGCTTCTTGGTCTTTCTGGAACCGAGAATTTCTTGACTTCGATGCGGCAGAACGACGAACGGTATGCTGTAGCGCTGCAGATCGATGATCGGACCGCCTTACTCGCGCCACTCCATGACCCAGGGCGGATCATCGGGATCGGTTTGAATTACCACGACCATGCTCGGGAAATCGGACAACAGGCGCCGCCTTTCCCACCGCTTTTTGCTAAATGGCCGAATAGCATTAACGGACCCTATGGCTTTATTGATCTCCCTTCGCAGTCCGAGGCCGTAGATTACGAGGTTGAGCTCGGTATCGTGATAGGGGCTCGTACCCGATGCGTGGCTCCTGCGGACGCCCTTTCCGCTATTTTTGGCTATACCGTCATCAACGATATCAGTGCGCGCGATCTTCAGTTTCAGACGAGCCAGTGGCTTGCCGGGAAGATTTGCGATGGGTTCGCGCCGATGGGGCCCTCGATTACCGAGCGCCGGGATCTGCCCTCGTGGGCCGAACTCACACTCAAAACCTGGGTGAACGGAGAGTTGCGGCAGGATGGACGCACCCGCGACATGATCCACGATCCCGCGAGCCTCGTGAGCTATCTTTCCCATCTTATGACCCTCGATCCGGGTGACATTATAGCGAGCGGTACCCCGGCCGGTGTCGGTATGAGCCGCAAGCCGCCCTGTTACCTAAAGGCCGGGGATGTCGTTCGCGCGAGCATAGCGGGGCTTGGGATCCTAGAAAACCGCATCAGGGCCAGTACGCCAAAAGAGTGAATGGCAAAAAGCGCTCCTAGAGCAAGGCTATCGCGAGGGTTCGCGGCTACTTTCCCTATCCAAACACGCCGAGCAAAAAGCGCGGCGTGTTTGGGTTTATCGGGGTTTTAATGACCAATAGACAAGGGATGCGCAGGAGCGCTGGCGTGGCCCCATGTAGGTGGATAACGGAAACACGGCCTCTTTGGATGAGCAAAAGGGGCGATCAAGGCGTCCCTGGGAGGGTGCGGGTGGGCGGCCTTGGGGCCGCCTCCCTTTAAGAACACTGATACGCCACGAGCTTTGGGTAGGCCTCTTGCGCTCGAGAAACGCACGGCTTGCCCCGCGGATCGTAGCCCGCTCGGTCCTAATTAGCGACGCTTCTTGCCCAGGCTTTTCTTCTTTGCGGCCGCCTTAGGGGCGGGTTTTACAGCTCCCTTGGAAGCAGATTTCGGCTGACTCTTTTCAGTGGGTCCGCCGCTTAGGTTGTCTTCTAAAAATTCTAGCAGCTCGCTTATGGTCGCAAGCACCGGGGAGTAGCGAATCGAGCGGCCTTCGCGGGTGGGCTTGATAAGCCCCGCCTGGGTCAATTGTGACAAGTGAAAGGAGGAGGTAGCAGGGGCAAGCTTGAGTCTGAGGGCGATCTGGCCCGCCACAAGCCCATCCGGACCGACCTTAACCAACAGCCGGACGATACCGAGTCGGGTTTCTTGGGCAAGGGCTGTAAGGGCTCGGGTTGCCGCCGTAATTTTCATGGTCATTGATTGGGTTTACCTTAAAGTTTAGTCAGTCTAAAGAGAGACGCCTTTCTTCTCATGATTCTATGGCTATGAGCGGTGAGCGCCACCCCGTTCTGAGGGTGAATGAGCCTACAACGCTTAAGTGTACCGCATTTTCAAGCGCCTGGCAGCAGATATTTCTGAGACTGACCGCGAAGTATACACAATAGGCCACATGCATGGAAGCGTGAACGGGTAAAAACCGCCTTGGCCATCGTAAGCTGGGGCGTAAATGGTTGCCCAAGAGGGCTCAGAGAGACTTTTTTCGGCGCACACATCGTCCATGGGTGCGCGTCAGACTAGGAAGCGTCCAATTCCCACTCGAAGTATGGGATAATTGAGCCCATAAGCGCGTGATCGCGCGTAAGGATACGCTCTTTGCATGGATAGACAGTACGAGAAATACCTCGGGTATGCGCAAACGGCGGCCGAGAAGGCGGCGGAGGTCATACGACGACACTATGAGATCGCAAGTCCCGTCGACTGGAAGGGCGATGGAAGCCCGGTCACGCCGGCCGATCGTGCGGCCCATGAAGTCATTTGCGACATTCTGAAGGCCAAGTGCCCCGGTATCCCGATTGCTTCAGAGGAGGGTGAGGAGATCGTAGGCGAGCAGTACTGGTCGGTTGATCCCCTGGACGGGACGAAAGAGTATGTTGCCCGGACCGGCGCGTTTGTTGTCAATATCGCGCTTGTGGAGAGCGGACGGGCGGTCGTGGGTGTGATCCATGTGCCCGTTACTGACGAGTCCTATTTTGCGGTGTGCGGTGGCGGGGCGTACAAGAATGAGCGCGGGCATGTTCGCTCGCTGGCCTCAGCATCGTTCGCAGGTGGTGTGATCCGAGTGGTGGGGAGCGCGCGTCACGGCGCCGATGCCGTCGATAGTCTGTGTCGGGCCTTGTCTTGCGAGGAAGGGCGCATTCAGCGCGCGGCGCTCGGTTCGGCCTGGAAATTCGGCTGGCTCGCCGAAGGGCGCGCCGACCTTTATCCCCGCTTTGGTCCGACTCACACCTGGGACACGGCCGCCGGACAGTGTCTCGTGGAAGAGACGGGAGGAGCGGTATGGGTCGCAGGCCAAAAGCCCTTGATATACGAACATCCGCGTCAGCTGAACCCTTCGTTTGTCGCGGTCGCTGATTCCCAATTCGGGTGGCCCGACCTTTTGGCGACGGGCCTTCGCGCCCCGTAATTTTAGGGGAGGCGATAGGCCACTCCCAGGAATTCCCAACCCAGATTTGGTCCAGATCGACTGAACCCACAGAGCTGTTTACAGTTGCTGAAGTGGGTCACCATGACCTCGAGGCGCGGGGTCAGGAGATAACCCAATCGCAACTCGAAGTTCCATTGAGTGCCATTGATGAACGTTGTATTCGTCAGATAGGCGGCTCCAAGCCCCATGAGCACGCGGTCAACACGGACATTGTAGTCAAGTCCCGCGGCAGCACTCTTCTGCCAGTCGCCGGCAAAGACTCCGATCGGGCCTTGGCGCCGTCGCACAAAGACGGCCTTTTGGGACGCGGCGTACTTAAAGGCCGTAGCGCCCATGACGCTCCAATGACCTGCTGCCAAAAATCCGCTGAAGAGGACGCGCGCCAACACCGCCTGTGCGTGCTCAAGAGGCAAACGTCGTGCTTTCCAAATCACCACCGCCCCCTTCTTGTCATGCTGTCTCGTGGAGCCGACTTCCGGTGATCTAAGCAGAAACCCGCGCGTTACCGCAATCCCTTTCGTCCTCGGTGCTCACCACTATCGGAGCTGGTATAATGGCTGGCTACTCCGGACCGGTGTCCGGTTTTTGGCACCCTGCAACGAGGTATTGTTATGTCGATTGATCGAATTGTGATGGCGTTTGCTGGATCGGTGGTCCTTGTGAGTCTGGGCCTCGCCCACTATGTGTCAAGCAACTGGTTATGGCTCACGGCGTTCGTGGGTTTCAATCTTCTCCAGTCGGCGTTTACCGGCCTCTGTCCGCTCGCGAAGATCTTAAAGGCCATGGGGGTCAGGACCGGTTGCGCCTTCTCATAAACTGGGTTCGGGAATCGGCAGGCGGATAAGCGCCTCGAGGCCACCCGAGGGGCGGTTGCGGAGGAGGAGGGTGCCCCTGTGGGCCTCGACAATCCGTCGTGCGATCGCAAGACCGAGGCCTCGCCGGCCGTTTTGATGCCATTCCATTCCTGATAGGAGCTTTGCGATCTGGGCCTCGGTCAAGCCCGGTCCCTCGTCGCTCACCGAGAGGCGCACGAAGCGGTCCTCCACCGAGGTATGGATGCGAACGGGGGGGCGACCATGGCCCACCGCGTTTTCAATCAGATTGGTGATGAGCCGCGCGGTCGCGAGCGGCCGGTAGGTGAGGTTTGGAAGCGGCTCGGTGTGGTAAATTACGTGTCTATCCTGCCGGTTATAGCGCAACACGATCTCTTCGATAAGCGTTTCGAGTCTCCCCGTGATGGGGGCCTCCTCGATCCCATGGCGGGCGTAGGCTAGGAATTCCGTGAGAATGTCGTCCATCTCCTCGATATCCTGGATCATCCCAAGACGCAACTCGTGATTCTCGGGGAAAGCCAAGTCCACGGCCAGGCGCATGCGCGCTAAAGGCGTCCTTAAATCATGTGATACACCGGCCAAGAGCAGGGCCCGGTCGCGCTCATAGCGGTGAGCATCTTCTATCATCTGATTGAACGCTGAGGACACGCGTTGAATCTCGAGTGGGCCCTTGCCCGCAAGCGGTGGTGGGGTTTCCCCTCGGCCAAAGACCCCGGCTGCCCGGGCGAGCTCGGCAAGCGGCCGGTTTACGCGACGTACGATAAGGAGCCCGCCGCTCC